>DMLA01000200.1 GCA_003453555.1 Chloroflexota bacterium
TTGTTGACAAACTGGCCTAGTTTGTTTTATAATATTATTCAGTGAAAGCTATTTTTATATAGTAACAATTATACTACAAGGTAGAGACCGTCGCAATGGAGCGAGAGAGGGCGGTGTTGCAGGTCGCCGGTAGGAGAGGCGAAAGGCGCAGCGTGGAGACAGGCTTGCGCGAGGTACGCGCAGGAGGGATCTCAGGGGTTAGGCGTCTTATGGAGCCAGTAGCCTAAGCGGTTTGGCTGCTGGCGTTATTGTTTTATTAAGGAGTCAATATCAGGAAACGATGAGCCTGTACGCCTTCTCTCCCGAGGATATAGAGCCCCTCATTGAGGGTTTGGCTATAGTGGGAACGGGCGGCGGAGGCTCCCCCTACTGGGGTAGGGCCATCCTGGAGCACGAGTTTTGCATGGGACGCACCCTCGCTATGATCGACCTAGAGGATATCAGCGACCAGGCCACTGTGGTCAGCGGGGGCATCATGGGCTCGGTGAAGGTGCTGGAGGCCATGGGGGTCGAGGAGGTCATGCGTCATTGGGAGGAGCGATTCGAGTTATTAGAGGTGACCCGGGTGATGGAGACCATCCTGGGCCGGAAGATCGACCATGTGGTGCCCTTTGAGGTAGGGGCATTAAACACCCCGGTCATGCTCTCCCTGGGAGCGCGTCTGGGCATCCCGGTCATCGACGGCGACGCCTTGGGCCGCTCGGCGCCAGAGACCCAGATGACCAGTTTCATCGGCCACGGGGTTTCCCTCACTCCCATGCCCCTCATCGATTACCAGGGCAATGTGGTGATAGTCCATGAGGCACCCGATCCCACCTATGCCGATGAGTTAGGGCGCTGGGTGGTGACCAAGGGCGGGGGGATGGGGGCTAACAACCACTATCCTATGAGCGGACGCCAAGCGAAAGAGGCGGTGGTTCCCGACACCATCAGCGGGGCGCTGGAACTAGGGCGTGCGGTGTTACAAGCCCGGGAGGAGGGCGATGATCCCGTCGCTGCGGCGATTGGATTCCTGGGCGGTGTGCGGCTCTTCGCCGGCACCGTTACGTCCTTAGGGGAAGAGGAGAAGATGGGGTTCTATTACACTATCGCTTCCTTGGAAGGGAGGGGGGAGTTCAGCGGGCGGATGGCTCGGTTGGTGATCAAAAACGAGACCATGTTACTCTCCATTGACGAGGAGATAAAGGTCTTCTTCCCTGACTTGGTCTGCATGCTGGAGCCAGCCACGGGGCGAGGGGTGATGAGCGTAGATTTGGAGGTGGGAACGCCGCTGGTCTTGGTGGGGGTGCCTTGTCACCAGCGCCTGCGCGAGGCTGTACAATCGGAGATAGGAAAGGTGGCCTTCAGCCCAGCCCGTTACGGTTACCCGGAACTCAAATACCAGCCTATCGAGACGCTGGCGGAGGGGTTCAGATAGAGTGTTGAGAGCCAAGAATGTGATTGAGGAGATGAGGGGGCGAGAGCGGGTATTGACCGCCTTAGCCCATCGCGAACCGGATAGAGTGCCTATCGACTTTGGTAGCACCTGGATCACCACTATCACCATCCCCGCTTACGAGCGGCTGAAGGAGCATTTGGGCCTCGAAAGTGAGACTATCCTCATGGAGCGGATGCAGCAGGTCTGCATGGTGGACGAGCGGATCTTGGAGATCTTCGATGTTGATACCCGAGGCGTCTTCTACGGCCCGCCTGAACTGGAGTGCAACCAGTGGGTCGAACTATCAGATGACCGCTATCGCGATGCCTGGGGCGTCACTTGGCAGAAGCCGTCCACTTCCTACTATTATGACATGGTAAAGCCCGCCCTGGGCGGGGAGATCACTCTCTCCGATGTAATCAACCACCCCTGGCCCGACCCCCATGATCCAGGCTACACCCGTGGCCTGCGTGAGCGGGTGAAGAAGCAGCGGGAGAGCACCGATTGTGCCCTGGTCCTCAACCTCTCTGTCTGGTTCGTGCAATGTAGCCAGTTCATCCGTGGCTTTGAGAATTGGTTCATCGATATGGTCGCCCAACCCCGTTTAATGGAGACTCTCTTCGACATCCTGAACGATATCATGCTAGCCACCATCGGCGACGTGCTGGCCGAGGTGGGCGACCTGGTGGATGTGGTTTCGGTGTCCGACGATGTGGGCACCCAAGACCGGACCGTGGTCTCCCCGGAGATGTACCGCCGTCTAATAAAGCCTCGCCAGGCTAAGGCCTTCGCCTATATCCATGAACGGACCGAGGCCCCTTTGATGTATCATACCTGTGGCTCGGTGTATGATATAATGGAAGACCTCATCGAGATCGGGGTGGATGCCCTCAACCCGGTACAGACCACGGCGGCCAAGATGGAACCAGAGCGGTTGAAGGGGGAGTTCGGCGATCGCATCTCTTTCTGGGGTGGGATCGATAGCCACCGCGTGCTACCCTGGGGAACGAAGGAAGAGGTGAAAGAGGAAGTATATAGAATCGTACAAACTCTTGGCCCTGGTGGTGGCTATATCTTGAATTCGGTGCACAATATCCAGCCCAATGTGCCTGTAGAGAACCTGCTTGCTATGTTCGAGGCCGCTAGGGAGTATGGTCGGTATCCTCTGGGGGTTGTGCAGGGGTAGGAAAGGAAGGTTCAGGTTGACTAGTCAGAGGAAGCGGTATCAGATCCGAGCGGTGGATCGAGCCCTAGAGTTGCTGGGTGTTTTCTCCACCGCCGAGTCGGAGTTCACCCTTACCGAGTTGAGTGCCCGGCTGAACTTGAACCCGAGCACCACCTATCGTCTGCTGGTCACCCTGGAGAGCCGGGACTATATAGAGCAGAACCCTGAGAGCGGCCGGTATAGGCTAGGGGTCGCCTGCCTGAGGTTGGGGAGTGTCTTCTTGTCCCAGGTGGATTTGCGCAAGCGGGCTCTATCCCTCTTGGAGCGCCTCCGTGATGAGTGTAAAGAGGCGGTGCACCTAGCCATTCTAGATCGCCATCGAATGGAGGTAGTGTATCTGGAGAAACTGGAAGGGCTCATGCCCATCGGCCTGATGAGTTCGAGGGTAGGAGGTCGCGCTCCTGCCTACTGTACTGGGCTGGGCAAGTCTATGCTGGCTTATGAGGAGGAAGAGGTCGTCCGTGAGTTCTACACCGCCAACGGGCTTCAGGTTTATACCCCCCATACCATTACCGTTATCGATGATTTGCTGCGAGAGTTATCAGAGATCCGGAAGCGAGGCTATGCCATCGACAACGCAGAGCATGAGCCAGATGTGAAGTGCGTGGCTGCTCCCGTGTGGAGCCACCAACATGCGGTGGTGGGAGCTATCAGCGTGTCTGGGCCGGTGGAGCGGATCGACCGCTTGCTTGCTGAGGGTGTGTTGATCGAAAAGGTGAAAGAAACAGCCAATGAGGCCTCGACGCGGATGGGCTGCCCCGAGCCATCGACGAGCGGAGGGTAGTTCGGTGAATAAGGACACCCTGGAGATGTGTCATCGCTATAGTGCCATGGCGGTGCGCGAGGGTCAAGCCTCATAGCGAGGAGGAGGTTGATGGCATCCTTCGATCCGGTAATACAGAAGGTGACTATACTGGGCATCGCTGGCAGCCCCCGTGCAGGCAACACAGAGATCATAGTTCGTGAGGCGCTGGCAGGGGCTACAGAGGCTGGGCAGGTGGAGACGGAGTTCTTCAGTTTCCATCGTCGTCAGTTCGGACCGTGTATAGGAGAGTGTTATGAGTACTGCGCTGAGCACGGCGACTGCTGTTTCATGGACGATTTCCAGGAGTTTCTCGACTTTTGGCTGAGGGCGGACGGAATCATCTTCGGGGTACCGGTCTACCATGTCTCCGTACCGGCTCAGGTGAAGGCAGCCATCGACCGGCTGGGCAATGTCCTATGCTCCCACTTAGGAGAGGAGGTGCCTCGCTTCTCCAAGGTCTGCGCGGCCATTACCCAAGGCCTCGACCGCTTCGGGGGACAGGAACTCACCATGCAGTACCTCATTGAGCACTTCCTGGTCATGAACTGTATCGCCATCGCTGGTGATTTACTTGATTCGTATATCGGGGCTGCGGGCATCGCCGGGGGGATGGAGTTGGACGCCATTCTCCAAGACGAGCAGGCGCGGCGGACGGCTCGGAATGTGGGGCGTCGCGTGGCGGAGATGACACGCATCGTCAAGGCAGGTTTAGCGGTCTTGGCTAAGGAGTTACCTGAGGGGTATTTCTTCAAGCGAGATCGGTTGGGAAAGAAGCGAGCAGAGGTGGAAGAGGGATAATGTGAACGAGATCCTGACGGGCACCTACCTTGCCCAGGGAGATTGGGCTTGCGCCGAGGGAGCGATCGCCGCTGGCTGCCGCTTCTTCGCTGCCTACCCTATAACGCCAGCCACCGAGATTATGGAACGGATGGCCGTACGGCTGCCCCAGGTAGGTGGGGATTTCGTGCAGTTCGAGGATGAGATCGCTTCCATGGCTGCAGTTGTGGGTGCTTCCTACACCGGCGCTAAGGCTATGACAGCCACCTCAGGGCCAGGGCTGAGCCTGATGGCGGAGAATGTCGGGTTGGCCCTGATGACCGAGGCTCCCTGCGTGGTGGTGGACATCATGCGAGGCGGCCCCAGTACGGGACAGCCGACCATGGCCGCCCAGGGGGACCTGATGCAGGCTCGCTGGCTGACTCACGGCGATTACGAGATGATCGCTCTAGCCCCCGCCTCCGTTCAGGAGATGTTCGACTTGACGATTGAGGCGTTCAATCTGGCGGAGCGGTACCGCCTGCCGGTGCTGCTTTTGGCCGACGCTCTGATCGGTCAGATGTACGAAAGGCTGGTTATCCCTGAGGCTGATCAGGTCAGGGTTGAGAACCGGAAGAAACCGACGGTCGGACCAAGCGACTATCTACCTTTCCAGGTGGATGATAGTCTAGTGCCTGCCATGGCCTGCTTTGGGGAGGGGTATCACTTCTATGTCACGGGGTTGACCCACGACGAGAGTGGATACCCGGATATGTCGCCCCAGGGACAGGGACGGCTGGTTACTCGCCTCTGTGCGAAGGTGCGCGAAAGGGCTGGGGAGATCATCAGGCTCGATATGTACCATTTGGAGGATGCCGAGGTAGCAGTGGTAGCCTACGGCATGGTGGCCCGTTCGGCCCGGCGAGCGGTGGATCTAGCCCGCGAGAGGGGGCTGAGAGCGGGCCTCTTGCGGCTGGTGACGGTCTGGCCATTTCCGACCCGATTCCTAGATGGCCTTTCCCATCGACTGAAGGCTCTCCTCGTTCCGGAGATGAACTGCGGGCAGTTGGTGCATGAGGTGCGGGGAGCCGCTCGGGGGTGCTCTGTGCACTCTCTGCCCAAGCCAGGTCCTATACCCCACTCCGCTGAGGAGATTATGGAGGCGATGGAAGGGATAGAGATATGAGTGGAGGCCAGGTAAAGTTTCCGCTAGACGACTTGCTGCGGAGGGATCGCTTCCCGCATCTCTGGTGCCAAGGCTGCGGGTTAGGCATCATCCTCAGCGCCTTCTGTCGTGCGGTTCAAGAAGCAGATATCGATCTGGACCATCTGGTGGTTGTCTCAGGCATAGGTTGTGCCGGGCGACTGTCAGGCTATCTGAACTGCGACTCCTTTCACGCCACTCATGGCCGGGCTATCCCCCTCGCTAGCGGGGCTAAAATAGCGAACCCTGATCTGAAAGTGGTGGTCATAAGCGGAGACGGAGATCTATTCGCCATCGGCGGCAACCACTTTGTTCACGCCGCTCGGCGCAACCTAGAGATGTTGGTCATCTGTTCGAATAACTTTAATTATGGGATGACCGGGGGGCAGCTGGGTCCCACCACACCTTTTCAAGCACTGACCAAGACCACCCCTTTCGGTAACTGGGAGGAGCCCTTGAACCTGGTTCAGTTGGCGTCGGCGGCTGGCGCGACCTATGTGGCTCGTTGGACGGTCACCTACACACAGCGGTTGACCAACTCTATCAAGAAAGGGTTGCAGAGGGAAGGGTTTGCCTTCATCGAGGTTGTTTCCCCCTGCCCAGCGATCTACGGGGAGATGAATGAGCAAGGTTCAGCCTGGCAGATGTGGGAGGAGTTAGAGGCGGTGAGCCGCATTCGAGATGGGATCCCGCCGGCTGAGGCATCTCTCGATATCCATGAGAGGATCATCTGCGGCGACTTTATCGATAGAGAGCGTGCGGGGTACACTCTGCGCCTGCGGCAGAACAGGGATGTAGCCCGGCAAAAGGCGTTAGCCAGTTATGGATGAGGTCCAACGACGATTGGCTCATATCCATATTCGGAGCAGCGAGTGCAAGGGCTGCCGATATTGCGTGGAGATCTGTCCCAAGCGGGTCTACGAGATGACAACGGTCTATAACGAGCTGGGATATCGGGTTCCCCAGGCGAGCCATGAGGAGGAATGCATCGTCTGTCGACGGTGCGAGACGGCCTGTCCGGACTTGGCGATCTACGTGAAGCGAATGGGGGTTCGCTTCAATAGGAGGAATCTATCCGTTGTAGATGCTAGTTACCAGCGGTGAAAACTAAGGAGGAGATGATGCGGTTGCGCACTCTTTCCATCGACGCGCAGAAATGCACCGCCTGTAGGGCCTGCGAACTGGTCTGTTCTTACCATCATGAGGGGGTATTTTCGCCCTTCTTGTCGCGCATCCGCGTGGTGCGGCTCCATGGCTCTAACGTACCCGTGGTCTGCGCCAACTGTGCCCGCCCGGCCTGTGTGGAGGTCTGTCCCACCGAGGCGATCCGGATAGACCGTGACGTGGGGGTGGTACGCATCGTGGAGGAGGAATGCATCGGTTGCGGGGAGTGCATCACCGCTTGTCCCTTTGGAGCGGCGGATTTCAACGAGGAGAAGGGGGTGGCCTTCATCTGCGACCTATGTGATGGGGAGCCGGTCTGCGTCTCCAATTGCATATACGGGGCTTTGAGTTTCCAGCCGGTGCGGAGCGTGGCCCAGGGCAAGCGGCGAGTCACCGCACAGTTACGCCTGGCAAGCCAGGAAAGCAATTGATGGAGGGTCTGGGCATGATACGAAATATCAGCGAGCAGCGCATTCTCAATGTGGACTTGACCTCCGGCCAGACTTGGGTTGAGGATCTGCCGCGGGAGGAACTGTTCCGCTTTTTGGGGGGGCGCGGCATCGCCGCTAAGATCCTCTACCAGCGAGTGAACGCAGGCATCGACCCTCTGGGGCCGGAAAACGTGCTCATCTTCAGCACCGGTACGCTGACTGGCACCAGCGCCCCCTCCTCTGGCCGCTCCTCGGTGACTTGCAAAGGTCCAGCCACGGGGCTCTACCTTAAAGTGAGCGTGGGGGGGCATTTGGGGGCGGAGTTGAAATATGCCGGTTATGACCACATCGTCTTCTCCGGGGCTTCGGAGCGCCCGGTTTACCTCTGGATCGACGATGGCCAAGTGGAGATCCGCAACGCCCACCACCTTTGGGGCAAGGGCACCCGGGAGACTGACCGCCTCATTAAGGAGGGAGTAGGCGACGAGGAGGTCCAGACGGCGGTCATCGGGCCGGGCGGCGAGAACAAAGTACTCTTCGCCTGCATCATGGTCTCGCTTTATAACTCCGCCAGCCGCGGCGGGGTGGGCGCGGTGATGGGCTCCAAAAACCTCAAGGCGGTCGCGGTGCGTGGTCATGGAGGGCTAAGAGTTGCAGAGGGAGAGGCCTACTTCGATCTAGCGACGCGGATGCGTCAAGAACTGGCTGAGGACGCCGGCACGGAGAGCCTCTATAATTGGGGCACCTCGGGCTCCATCCCCGGTCTTAACGAGATGGGGATGTTGGCGGCTTACAACTTCAACCAGGTGACTATCGAGGGGGCGGAGAGGCTGAGCGGTCAACATCTGGTGGATGAGGGCTATCTGACCGGCCGCGAATCTTGCTTCTCTTGCTCCACCGCCTGCCACCGATACGTACGCAGCAAGTCAGAACGGTATGGCGATGTGAACGATTCGGGCCCTGAGTTAGAGACGGTGATGGCCTTGGGAGCGGAGTGTGGCATCGTAGAAACGGAAGCGGTCCTCAAGGCCAACCAACTATGCAACGACTATGGACTGGATACCATTTCCATGGGCCACGTCCTATCCTGGGCCATGGAGTGTTACGAGAAAGGTTTGCTCAAAGGGGAGGCGGAAGAGCTAGATCTTCGTTTCGGCAACGCCGATGCCCAGTTGGAGATGATCCGACGGATAGCCTTTCGAGAGGGCAAGTTGGGCGATTTGTTGGCCAACGGTACCAAGAGGGCAGCCGAGGAAGTGGGGCATGACTCTTGGAAGTGGACCATCCAGGCCAAAGGGCTAGAGCAATCGGCGGTGGACACCCGGGCGGCCAAGAGTTACGCCCTGGCTTTCGCTGTCAACCCCCGGGGGCCAGACCATCTGATGACCGAGACCTATGCCGAGTTCGGCTTCACGGAGGAGTCGCGGGCATTGATCAGGAAGATCACCGGCGATGAGCGGTATGCCAACCCTACCCTCCTCGACAAGCGGGCTGAAATCGTCCGCTGGCATGAGGACTGCTACGCCGCCAGCGAGGCGTTGGGCTTCTGTGTCTTCACCTCCACCGCGGCCTTCGCGGTGAACCCTGAGAACATGGCTCAGCTCTTCGGTCACGCCCTGGGCCTCGAGTTCAGCGAGGAGGAGTTGATGCTAGGCGGGCGGAGGATAGTAACCGTAGAGCGTTGCTTCAACGCCCGAGAGGGCGCTCGCCGCAAAGACGATCATTTGCCCTGGCGGATGATGAACGAGCCCGTCCCCGAAGGCCCCAACCAAGGGATGGTGACGGACAGAGAGATGCTCGACCGACTGCTGGATCAATACTATGAGTTGCACGGCTGGGACCCGGAGACGGGTATTCCCAAGCAGAAGACTCTGGAAGCACTAAGCCTGTTGGAGCTGTGCGGTGACGTGGCCCAATTGCGTGTTGGTATCGTAGGATCTGCCAATTAGGGGTATGCCGAAGGTCACACTCCGTCTATTCGGGTTTGGGGATAGGGCGGATCGTTTCCGAGAGGAGACGAGGGCCATCACCCATGGAGCCACGGTACGGTCGGTATGGGAGGAACTGCGGACCACCACCGGCCAGGAGGAGTTACTAGCGCGTATCGATGAAGGGGCGGTCTTGGTGCTCATCAACGGGAGGCCCATCCACCAATTAGAAGATTGGCAGACCGTCTTGGACAACGGAGATAAGGTCACTATATTAGTCAAGGCTTTTGGGGGTTGAGAGAGACCTTCGATTTGCTCTAGCGACTGGAAAGCGGGAGGGAGATGAGCCTGGCTGTGAAATTCCAGAGTCTATAGACCGTAGACCTATGGATGATCGCCTTCGTTCTGTATGACTTGGGAGGGGGAGAGAGTCGATGAAGAAGTTGTTTTGGGTTTTGTTGCTGTTAGCCTTGGCTGTCGGCTGCAGAGGGGCTGCTGAGCCCTCTCCAACACCGACATCCGTGCCTATGCACACCCCGATAAAGGTATTAGCTACCCCGACGGCCGTACCGCCCCCACCACCACCTACTCCTCTCCCCACAGAGGCAGGAGAGGAGAAGATGGTCCTCATCCCAGGGGGCGAGTTCACCATGGGCAGCGACCATGGGGTGGAGAGGCCGCCTCATCAGGTCTTCGTGGAAGCCTTTGAGATCGACATCTTCGAGGTGACTAACGAGGAGTTCGAGAGGTTCGTGACCGAGACAGGCTATGAGACGGAGGCGGAGAAGGCGGGGGAGAGCCAGACCTGGCGCTCGTATGCTGAAGAGAAACCCAAACACCCCGTGGTAAAGGTCACCTGGAACGATGCCCAAGCATATTGCCAATGGGCCGGCAAGAGACTCCCCACCGAAGCGGAATGGGAGAAGGCTGCCCGGGGCACCGAAGGGTATATCTACCCTTGGGGAGATGAGTGGGACCCCACCAAGGCCAACACTAAGGAGGGAGGCCATAGAGGCACGACTATCGTGGGCTCCTTCCCCCCGGGGGCCAGCCCCTACGGCGTCATGGATATGGCAGGGAACGTCGCGGAGTGGACCACCAGTTGGTTCAAAGCCTATCCGGGCTATCCGGGCGGCGATAATGAGGCCCAATATTTCGGCGAGAAGTATAGGGTGATCCGCGGAGGGGGCTGGTTCAGCGAAGCGGAACGGGTGCGCACCACGGAGCGGAGTTGCAGTTCCGAGGAGCTCAGAAACGACGATGTTGGTTTCCGCTG
>DMLA01000013.1 GCA_003453555.1 Chloroflexota bacterium
CCACATCCAAGATTCTATCTCCGGGCTCTAGGCTCATCAACTCCAAGAGCCGCTGGGCGAAAACATGAAAGACCGGCGGCCCGGCCTGGCCGTATCTAGGAGCGGTGCGGTCCCAGCAGTTGAGTATCTTATCTACTAGGTCGTCTGCATAACCCAAGGGTCCCTCCTGAGAGAGTTGGTAGAGTAACGTCTGGGAGCGGGGAACTGGTAGATCTGAAACCTTGTTTGGCCATAGATGCCCATAGATGTCGGTGATGGCACATGGCTCAGTATAACAAAACGAGGCCGAGGCGACAACGCCTCGGCCCGTTATCATGCGCAACTCTTGGCCCCTATGGCCATTTGATGCTGTACGCTATGAAGAGTGGGAGAAGGTTTATGGCTAGGATGTTTTGCAGTTTGATCAAGATGTGCAAGGATGGGCCGGCAACATCTTTGAGGGGGTCGCCGAAGGTGTCGCCGATCACCGAGGCAGCGTGGGTCTCTGTCCCTTTGCCCCCCAAGTGCCCAGCCTCGATGTATTTCTTGGCGTTGTCCCAGGCTCCTCCGGAGTTGAACATGAACATGGCTAGAGTAGCCCCGATGATCTTCACGCCTATCAGGTAGGACGCCAAGGCCCATACACCTAGGGTGAAGCCCACGGCGATGGGGAAGATCACCCCGAAGACCGTAGGAGCCACCATCTCCCTCAGCGCGTTTCTGGTGCTGATGTCCACGCAGCGCGAGTAGTCTGGCTTCGCATTTCCTTCAAGTAAGCCGGGTATCTCTCTGAATTGCCTTCGGATCTCCTCTATCATCTTAAAGGCCGTCTTCTCTACGGCTCGCACCGTCTGGGCGGTGAAGAGGAAGGGTATGGTTGTGCCGATCATGATGGCCGCGATATTGAGGGGGTGAGCGAGGTTAATGATGACATCGTTGATCTGGGTGTACTCGATGCCCTGGAGTCTGGTTGCTTCTACCAAGTAGGCGAAGAGTATCACCACGCTGGTCATCAAGGCACAGGACATGCTGTACCCCTTAGTGATAGCCTTGGTGATGTTGCCCGCGGCGTCGAGGACATCGGCGGACTCCGTAACCTCCTGGCTGAGGCCAGCCATCTCGGCGATCCCGCCGGCGTTGTCCACGATGGGGCCGAAGGCATCGCCAGCCATGATGATGCCCTTCATCTCCGTGATGCCCAAGGTGGCAGCCGCTATTCCAAAGAAGCCCGCTATCCCCCCGCCCATGATGTAATAGGCCGCCAGATTAGCCAGGGCTATCATGATCTTGGGCAGGACAGCACTCTCCATGCCCCAGGAGAAGCCGGACATAAGGGTGATCGCAGGGCCACTCTGGCTGGCCTCGGCGATCTCCCGCACCGGTTTTTGATCTATCCCCGTATAGTATTGCACGATCAGGGCGGTGCCCAGCGCACAAGCCAGCCCCAGGGAGAGGCAGTAGAAGATCCTTATATCCCTCATCACCCATTGCCCTAGGGCGTAGAAGGCCAAGAGAGAGAAGATGGCTGTGGTGAAGAAGCCGATATTCAGAGAGGTGATGCGGCTTCTTCCCTTCGCTTCCCGCACAGCCAGCACGCCGATAACGGCTCCGATAGCGCCGATGGCCCTGCTTATTAGGGGGAACAGGACAGCCGCCCAACCATATTGGGGTATGAAAGCGAGCCCCACGATCATGGTGGCCACCAGGTTATCGGAGCCCGACTCGAAGAGGTCAGCCCCTCTTCCTGCCACATCGCCGACGTTATCCCCTACCAGATCGGCGATCACTCCTGGGTTGCGCGGGTCATCCTCCGGTATCCGGGCCTCGATCTTGCCCACCAGGTCAGCGCCCACATCTGCAGCCTTGGTGTATATCCCTCCCCCCACCTGGGCGAAGAGAGCGGAGAGGCTGGCCCCGAAGCCGAAGCCCACCAGGAGGCTCACGTTTTCGGGGTGCTGGGGGTTGACGCCGAAGAAGACCGAGAGCAGGGCTATCCCCAGTAGGTTGAAGGCCACGATGGTGAGACCCATGACGCCCCCGCCTCGGAAGGCCAGAACGAGCGCCTTGCCAGGGGAAGTTGTCGCCGCCTGCGTGGTCCTCACGTTGGCTCTTGTGGCGGCGTTCATGCCGATGAAGATAGCCAACTGGGCGAGGAGGGCCCCTACGACGAACCCGAAGGCTATCTGCCAGCGGGGCCACATGACGATCAGCAAGAGGGCCGCCAGCCCAACGATGAAGTAGGAGATGGTCTGGAACTGTCTCCTCAGATAGGCGTTAGCACCTTCTCGAATGAAGGAAGCGATCTCCTGCATGCGAGGAGTACCAGGGCTTTCTCTGCTCACCAGCCAGTAGAAAACGGCGACGAATATCAGGGCCACAACCCCAGCCATGGCGATGAGAAGCATCGTGTTCATTCAGTCCTCCCTATCGAGGTTTGGTATTGATGGTGAAGGTATCAAAAACCCTGGACGCTCCAGGGGTTGTGATTATAGCACAAACGGGGGCGAGTGGCAAGAGTTAGCCTTGACAAGGGGTGGGAACGGTGATATATTCTAGCCACCTCTAAAAGGAGGTCGTTGCCCCCGGCGACCCACAAAAACTGCACCCCCATCTCAGGGTGCAGTTCTCTATTTTGGGATTAGGCTACTCTTTCAGTTTTTGCCTCGACGTAGAGGCGCAGCCTCGCTTCACCAGATCCGGCTTTAATCCCATATCTTTTATGAGCCTTTTCACCGTTATGAGGCGTACCGCTCCTCGTACCGTCTTTTGACCTGAGGACACCCTCTATTTAGATTAAGGGCAAAGATGCACAGCCTTTTCGGGTCGCCTTGAGCCGTTCTGTGACAGAAGAAGCACTGGGTTTTTCAAACAGAGAGTAGTTTGCGGTTATTCTCCTCACGGATCTCATCGCAGAGTTGCAAAGCCACCTCTACACATCCAGGTGCCTCACCTGCTTGGCGTGGGTCTGGATGAACCGCTTGCGGGGTGGCACCTCGGCCCCCATGAGCATATTAAAGGTCCGATCCGCCTTGGCCGCATCTTCTATAGTCACCTGCAAGATGGTTCTCCCCTCGGGGTCCATAGTCGTCTCCCAGAGTTGGTCGGGGTTCATCTCGCCCAGGCCCTTATACCGTTGCACCGTCGCCT
>DMLA01000229.1 GCA_003453555.1 Chloroflexota bacterium
CGAGCGGAGGAGGTCTCGGCGGAGGCTCGTAGGAAGGCCGAGGAACTTCAAGAGAAGGGAAAGGTGGTCTTGGAGGAACAGAAGGCCCGCTTGGAAGAGGCGATCGAGGAGGGAAAAGAGGCAGCCGCTGAAAAGAAAGAGGAACTGCTCACCAAGTTGGAGGAGGAGAAAGGGAAGAAGGCCGAGGCCTAACCCTGAGCCAACTCTATTTACAGGGGTACAAGAAGCTTCGCCTGAGAGAGGCAGAGATCATCGGCGTGGTGGTGGAGTCGAGGAGGGAGCATAAATGAAGAATCGCAGGTTGATACTTGGGGCAGTCATCATTCTGCTCGTGTTGGCTGTTCTCGCTTGCGGCGAAACCGCTACCCCGGTTAAGGAAGCGACGGTTGCTCCAACAACAGCGCCAATGGGAGAAGCAACGGAGCCCCCAGAAGCAGAACCAACCGAGATACCAGAACCGACAGACACGCCCATTCCCACAAATACGCCAGAACCAGTCTACACCGCCCCGGTTGTTCTAGCAGAGATCGAAGGCGTTGGCGAAAGCGTCACCGATAACTTTGAATGGCCAGCATGTCAAAAGGCCGTCTTCTACTGGACTGCATTCCCTAGTAGTTACGGGAGTGCATCTCTCATTGTCCACTTGCACAATGTGGAGACGGGGCGCGATCTGTCCCTGGTCAACGAGTTCGCTATGGATGTCTCAGGCGACGGCATCAGCGGGGCAGCACTCCAACCGCTGGTAGGTGGCAAATATTACTTTAGCACTGAGAACACGGACGAAGCTTGGCTCCTGCGGGTTGAGTGTCAAGACGGAGTCGCGCCGGTTGCTTCGGGGCTTGACCTGCAAGCTAACGGCAATACTGTCACTGACAATTATGAACTGCCCGCCTGCAACAAGTCAGTTTTCGCTTGGAGCGTGGAACCAGGCGACAGCGGGACAGCATCACTGATTGTCCACCTATGCAAGGTGGGCGAAGACAGATGCCCAACCTTGGTCAATGAGTTTGGTATGGATTTGGCCGCACCCCTTGAAGGCGAAGCACTTGAGGCGCTATCTGGCGGCATTTACTTTCTTGCCATTGATAACACCAGCGGGAGGCCCTGGAGTATCCACTGGGAGTGCCGAGACTAGGGCAGTGAGCATGATCCTCCGCTGCATTATCTGGGCCGCCGTCTCCACCCCGAGCAGGCGACAGATGAGAAAGAATCGATCCCCGCTCAGATAGAACAAGCCAGAAGAACGATCGCGAGAGGGGCTGGTATGACGTAGCCGAGCCCCTTGTCGTCCCCTTTTTCTATTTGAGGCTCCTTATCGCCTGAGGGAGAAGGGGCAAAAGATCGCCGGCCACCATCCCTGTCTCGCCTACCTCCTGGCGGGCCATCTCACCGGCCAAGCCGTGGAGGAAGACCCCAGCGATGGCCGCTTGGTAGGGAAGGAGTCCCTGGGCTAGGAAGCCCACGATAGCCCCGGCCAAGACATCGCCCGTGCCCGCGGTGGCTAAACCAGGGTTGGCAAAGGGACTGATCGTGAGCCGACCATCGGGCGCGGCCACCAGGGAGTGTGCTCCTTTGAGGACTACCACCTGTCCCCATTTTTGGGCTGCTCTAACCACTGTTCCCACCCTATCTTCTTCTATCTCCTTCACTGAGGAGTCGAGAAGCCTAGCCATCTCCCCTGGGTGGGGGGTGAGAATGGCCGGCCCGGGGAGAGATTTCCACCATTTAGGCGCTTGGGCCAGGGCGTTTAGCCCATCGGCATCTACGACCAGGGGGGGTAGTTCCAAGGGGGCGAGTTCCTCTCTCTCCTCCCCGGTCATAAAGCCGATATGCCTCCTCACCCCAGCGGCGTGGAGCCCTAGGAGGCGATGGACGAAATCCACGGTTTGATCCTCCTTGCCTAGACCGGGGCCTAGGAGCAAGGCGTCATAATCTGGCAGGCTCTCGGCCAGGAGGGGGAGCGCATCGGGGACCAGGGCGCCCAAATCGTGGGGCAGAAGGAGGAAGGTCACCTCAAGGAGTTTGGAGGCCAAGATAGGGTGTAGGCTCTCGGCCAGGGCTAGGGTGACTAGGCCTGTTCCCACCCTCGTGGCTGCAGCACTAGCCAGATAGGCTGCTCCCGTATAGTTGACCGAACCGGCCACGACAAGAGCCTTCCCGAAGGTTCCTTTGTGAGCGTTGAGGGGTCTGGGGGGGAGGATCTGGGCCACCATCTCGGCCGTGGCCAGGTGGGTTTTTATCTCTTGGGCTAAGGGTTCGGGTATGCCGATATCGGCCACCACCAGTTCTCCTACGTAGGCTGCCCCGGGGAAGAGGAAGAGGCCTCTCTTGGGGAAGGCCAAGGTCACGGTGAGGTGGGCGGGGATGGTCGCTGGATCTACGGCTCCCGTATCGCAATCGAGCCCAGTGGGGAGATCGAGGGCCACGAGAAAGGTCGGTTTTTCCTTCAACCCTTCTCGAACGGTATCCAGGAGCCCTTTTAGGGTTCCGGTGATGGGGCGCGAGACCCCCGTACCTAGTAGGGCATCGATTATCAGTTGTGCCTTGCTCAGAAGATGGCGGAGGCCGGTGAAGTCGGGGTCATCTCTGGCTCTGAGGAAGGGTATACCCCTCTTTTGAGTGAGGGCGAAATTCTCGTCCCCCGTTATTTTGCGTTTCCAAAGGTAGAGGTTGACCTTTGCGCCCGAATCATGGAGGTGGCGAGCGGCTACTAGGCCGTCGCCCCCGTTATTCCCTGGGCCAACCAAGACCAGTATCTCCTGGCCTTTTGTCTCTATGCGGCGTCCTATCTCTTCGGCTACGGCTCGCCCCGCGTTCTCCATCATGGTGGCCGTGGAGAGCCCGCCAGCGTTGGCCTTTTCGTCGATTTGGCGCATCTGTGAAGAGGTGACTACTTTCATGGAGGCACTCCCCTGGGGTTCTCTCTTTCGATTATATCACCCCCCTAGAGGTGAGGCAAAAGAAGAGCCCACATTGTGGGGCTCTTACCGCTGAGTGGGCCCACCTGGACTCGAACCAGGGACCAACCGGTTATGAGCCGGCCGCTCTGCCACTGAGCTATGGGCCCCTGGAGCGGGAGACGGGATTCGAACCCGCGCTCCTCTGCTTGGAAGGCAGATGCTTTACCACTAAGCTACTCCCGCTCACACCTGTCGGGGTGATAGGACTTGAACCTACGACCTCAGCGTCCCAAACGCTGCGCGCTACCACCTGCGCTACACCCCGCTAAAAGAATTATATATCATCGATGCTATTTACTCAAGTTTCGTTACCCTCGCGTTATCTTTCCTTATCTTTGGCTCGACGCATCCTACGTTGTTTGATACGTTCCAAGAGCAATGGTGCAGCCTCTTCATAGGTCTTACCACTCTTGATGGAGTTACATTCTAAACAAGAGGTAACGAGGTTGTTCCACGTGGATTCCCCGCCTTTCGAGCGCGGAATCAGGTGATCAAGACAAGCGTTTTCCTCAGTAACTTCTTCACCGCAATAATGGCAGACCCACTGGTCACGCTCGAAAATCTCCCTCCTTTTGGCTGGATCACCAAAATAGTCTGGGGGTCCCTCCGGCAACTGGTGCCGTTCGTGCATCAGTCGAATACATTCTGGAATTTCTATGGGAAGCAAGATTGTGTAGAGCGTTCCTTCCCTCGTTACATCACCGATCCGAATATGTCCTTTCTTCTCCAAACTCCGAAGGTTCTCATCAACTGCTGCATAACTTATCGAACTGCCAAATCTTGGTGCACCGCTCTCAGCGGCAATCGTTCTCTTACCCTTTCTTACCGATCTTTCTCCTGTCTCAAGATAGGACCACCTAAAGAGGTAATTGTAGATCGCCTGCTCGTAGGGGGTTTGCAAGGGGGCTAGGTAGTCTCGCACCTGTTTGAGCGTTTGAATAATCTCCTCGGTATCCACATGGCACCTCTGCTGGTTTTGAGGCGGTGAAGTCTAAGCAATTGCTCACCTGTAGTTAGCGGACATTAATAGTATAGCATATTTGTGCTTAGCGATCAATATCTGGGGCCTGAACTTCGGGGGGCTAATTGGGCGCTACTTGATCGCACCCTCTAGGCTCTCGCCTCGCTTTACCTTAGCCACTATCTCGGCTTTGGGATCCTCGCTCTCCATCGCCTTTCTCCTCACTCTATCTTAGCAGGTTCAAGAGAAGGGGGCAAGAGGGTAGGGTCGTAACCACATATTGTTTTGGGGGTTAGAATGGTAGAGGAGGGGGGTGTTGTGGTTATCCATTGGCGCTTCCTGTCAAGGTATGTTATATTAGGTTTGTGAAATCATCTTCTTGAAAGGCGGACCTATGGCCCAGGTAGCGGTGGTCACCGATGGTGGGGCAGCCATGCCCCCTGAACTGGTGGAAGAGTATGATATCGCCGTTGTCCCTTTCCAACTCATCTGGGAGGGAGAGACCCTCCGCGATGGTATAGATATAACCCCCACTCAGTTCTATCGTCGCCTCAGGACGGCTAAGAGCCT
>DMLA01000211.1:0-4591 GCA_003453555.1 Chloroflexota bacterium
TCGTCCTCGCGGCGCTGCAACCAGAGACTATAGCCGGTCGGCTTCAGCGCGAGAGTCCAGGCAAGGGAACAGAAGGGCTGGAGCCTAGGGAGTAGAGGAAAGATGGCAAAGGTTACAGGCTTCGAGAAAGAACTCATATCCTACTTCGAGAGCCCCCCTCTCCTCATAGTTCTCTCTGGCCCTTCGGGGGTGGGGAAGGATTCGGTGCGGAAGCGGATGGAGGAACTGGGGTGCCCTGTCCATTTCGTGGTCACGGCCACCGACCGTCCCCGCCGAGAGGAGGAGATAGAGGGGGTGGATTACCATTTTCTCTCCACAGAGGAGTTCGAGAGGATGATAGAAGAGGGAGAGTTCCTGGAGCACGCTATCGTCTACGGCCAATACAAGGGCATCCCCAAGGAGAGTGTGCGGCAGGCCCTGGCGCGGGGCGAAGATGTCCTTTTGCGGATCGACGTGCAAGGGGCCAGGACCATAAGAGAGATGGCTCCAGAGGCGTTACTGATCTTCCTCTCCGCCTCCTCTATGAGGGAGTTGATAAGGCGGCTCAGGGAACGGAAGACGGAGAGGGCGGAGGAGATGATGGAGAGGGTGGCCACCGTTCAGAGGGAGATGAGGTATCTTCCGGAGTTCGACTATGTGGTCATCAATCGCGAGGGGAGGCTCGACGAGGCGGTGGAGGAGATCATGGCTATCATCCGCGCCGAGAAGTGTCGCGTCCATCCCCGCCGCGTCTCTATTTAGGGAGGGGTTGTGTCATGGCTAAAGATGTGCGCCGTTCGACTATCGCTGGCTCCTGGTACCCTGGGAGCCCAGAGAGACTGGGAGAGACGGTAGATAGGTTCCTAGCCAACGCCGGAAGCGGTCAGATTAAAGGGGAACTGTTAGGGCTTATCGCTCCTCACGCTGGCTATCAATATTCGGGTCAGGTAGCAGCCTACGCCTATGTTGAGTTACGAGGCAGGGAATACGAAAAAGTCGTTCTCTTGGCCCCCAGTCACCGGGTCTATGTGGGGGAGTTTGCGGTCACCAGTTACGCCTACTATGAGACGCCCTTGGGCTTAGTGCCCGTGGATGGCGACCTGGTGGCCCGGTTGGAGGCTCAAATCCCTCTGAATAAGACCGACGAGAACTTAGAACATGCGCTGGAGATCCAACTCCCCTTCTTACAGCGGACGCTAGGGGAGTTTTCTTTACTTCCCATCCTCATGGGGGGGCAATCCTGGAAATCTTGCCAGGCGTTGGGTGAGGGGTTGGCCAAGGTTCTCCCCGGCCAAAAGGCCCTCCTGGTGGCCTCCACCGACCTCTCCCATTTCCACGATTACCGGACCGCGGTGGAGTTGGACAAGAAAGTTTTGGCCCGGATAGAGGCTTTCGATCCCGAGGGGCTAAACAAAGACTTAGAGGCGCGGAGGTGCGAGGCTTGCGGTGGGGGGCCGGTGATGGCCATGATGCTGGCCGCCCGCGCCCTGGGAGCGGACAAAGCGAAGGTCCTAGAGTACAAGAACTCCGGCGATGTGACGGGGGACAAGTTCCGAGTAGTGGGCTATGCCGCGGGGGTGGTCTATAAGACAAAATAGTAGATAGAGGTCAAAGAAAAGTTAAGCGATCCTGAGTCTAGATCTCCATGAAAGGGAGGAAAAAGGTGAATATCTATGTAGGCAATTTGTCCCGAGATGTCAACGAGGAGGATTTGCGAGAGGCGTTTGGAGCCTTCGGGCAGGTCGCATCTGTCAACATCATCAAGGACAAGTTCAGCGGTGAGCCGAGGGGGTTCGGGTTTGTGGAGATGCCAGAAAAGGCTGAAGCCCAAGCCGCCATCGCCGGCTTGAACGGCAAGGATTTGAAGGGGCGAACGCTAAATGTGAACGAGGCTCGCCCTCGCACCGAAGGACGAAGAGATAGAGGAGGCAGAGGCGGCGGCAGGGGCGGCGGCCGGCGCTCCTGGTAAGCGGTTAGCAAAGGAGTCGAAGAGTAGGGTTCGCCTATAGGGGCTTTGCGGCCTGCATCATAGCCACTGCCGCGGCATTGGAGCGGAGCCGCAAAGCCCTGCGGGCGAAGTGATCGGGGATAAGTTCCGGGTAGTGGGCTACGCCGCTGCGGGGCTCTATCGGGCGGAGTAACCACCTCGTGCCGTGGCTCCTTTGAGCATCCTTTCCAGTTGGATAGGAGATTGAGGTAGTCCCATGTTGGACAGAATAAGGCAAGAAGTAGCTGAAGAAGCCAAACTCATATTCAAGGAAATTATCGCCAATGAATCTCTCGCGCCCCATGTTGACCCTCGTCTCCCCATCCCCGATGTATTCTTCGGGACTGGTGAGATTAAATTGATTGTCCTTGGACAAGACCCTACTGTCAAAGACGCAAAGAAACGCAGAGAGATTACGGTAACACTCAATCTTAACAAACGAGGAGCAGTGCGGAACTATCTATCCAGAGTATGCAGAGAATTGGAACTTGACCTCGACCTAAACGTATATGCAACAAACCTTTTTAAGAACTTTTTCGTCAAACCCCCCACGCAGATCAAGGACTTTGAAATTTTCGAGGCCTTCGTTCCCCATTGGTTACCCCTACTGAAAGAAGAGTTGGCGACATTCCCAAACATTCCCATCATAACTTTGGGTCAGCCACTCTTGCGAGCCCTTGTCGTTGACAAGAGTAAGGGGCTAGTGCGGAAATACTGGGGGTATGCCATAGACTGGCAGGAGAACCCACCGTTGCCTTTTTCTTTCGTGCTACCCGAGGACAACAAACTTGGGAGGAGATTCTTCCCGTTCCCCCATCAGCCCAGCCTCAGAAAACCATTCTACAAAGTCACGCTACCTGCCTATATTGACTATCTAAGGACGCAAGCCTTTACTTAGGGTGCAGTCTCAAAGGACAGCCCGCATGACCTACGCAGAAATCGCCGTTAACGCCCCCCTCCGAGGGCGGCCAAAGACAGAAGAGGGGCTCGCGCCCGGCTATTCCCACCTGGCCCCCACCTTCCACTACTCTATCCCCTCCCACCTCGAAGGCTTGGTGGCTCCGGGGCAACTGGTGCGTGTCCCCTTCGGCCCTCGCACGATGCAGGGCATCGTCCTGGCCCTAAGCGATACCTCCCCCGTGGAGGAGACGCGGGACATCGAGGAGATCGCCGTGCCCCAGCCGGTCCTTCTCCCCTTCCAGATAGAACTGGCCCGCTGGATAAGCCAAGAGTACCTCTCTCCCCTCATAGATGCCCTTCTCCTCATGCTCCCCCCAGGCTTGGGCCGCCGGGCCCGGATGATGATAAGCCTGTCCCCGGATGCGACTCCACCCTCTGACCTGACCAAAGAGGAGAAAGCCATCCTCGACTACCTGGCCCGAGAAGGGGAGACGAGGCTCGATCTCCTCCCTCAAAGGCTCAAGATGCCTGAGGCAAAGGAGGCCGTCGAGGGGCTCATAGGCCGGGGGCTAATCCTCAAGCGTTCCCATCTTGAGCCCCCCAGGGTGAGGCCCAAGAGGGAAAGGGTCGCCTGGCTCAAGGTGGAGGTGGACGAAAAACTCTTGGCCTCCCTGAAGCGAGCCCCCAAGCAGAGGGCTACCCTGGAATATCTGGCCCAAAACGATGGGGCCTCCGTCTCGGAGATATATAGCCAGGCAGGGGCAAGCAGTAGCGTCCTCAAGGCCCTGGTAGAGAAGGGGCTCATCGAACTCGTAGAAGAGGAGGTATGGCGAGACCCTCTGGCCGGCCGAGCCTTCGTCTTGGCCCGCCCTCCCAAACTCACCCCTCCCCAAGAGGCCGCCTATAAAGCCATCTCCGAGAGCCTGGACTCTCCCACCTCTCAGGTCTTCCTCCTCCATGGGGTGACGGGCAGCGGAAAGACGGAGATATACCTGCAAGCCCTGGAGGATCTACTCGCCAAAGGAGAACAAGCCATCTGTCTCGTGCCCGAGATCGCCCTCACTCCCCAGACCATCCGCCGCTTCGGGGCTCGTTTCCCCGGGCGGATAGCCGTCCTCCATAGCAAACTCTCCTTGGGAGAGCGGTACGATACCTGGCGGCGCATCAGGGACGGCCAGATCGATATCGTCATCGGCTCTCGTTCCGCCGTCTTCGCTCCCTTGCCCCATTTGGGCCTCATCGTCATCGACGAGGAGCATGAGTGGTCGTATAAACAGGAGAAGACCCCTCGCTACCACGCTCGGGATGTGGCTATAAAACTCGCCGAGTTGACGGGAGCCATCGTGGTTCTGGGGAGCGCCACCCCCGATGTGGGCACCTACTACCGCGCGGAGAGGGGAGTGTACCATCTCTTGACTCTCCCCCAGCGGATCATGGGCCATAGAAAGGGGCTGGAGGAGCAGAAGGCCAGATACGCCATCCCCGATACCAGATACGCGGTGCGAGAACTGGAGGAGGGATACGAAGCCCAATATATGGAATTGCCCCCTGTCCAGGTGGTCGATCTGCGCCAAGAACTTCGGGCTGGCAATCGGGGCATCTTCAGCCGGGCGCTACAGAAGGCTATGAGGGAGGTCTTGGCTGCGGGGGAGCAGGTGATCTTATTCCTCAACCGCCGGGGAGCGGCTACCTTTGTGATGTGTCGCGATTGCGGCTATGTGATTA
>DMLA01000211.1:5012-5215 GCA_003453555.1 Chloroflexota bacterium
CCTAACTGCCAGAGCAAGCGGATTAAATACTTCGGCATCGGCACGCAGAGGGTGGAGGCGGAGGTGGAGCGGCTCTTCCCTCAGGCTCGCCCCATACGCTGGGATAGGGATACCACGGGGCGAAAGGGGGCCCACGAAGCCATCTTGGAGCGCTTCATCAGCCGCCAAACCAACGTGATGGTCGGCACCCAGATGGTGGCCAA
>DMLA01000189.1:0-8243 GCA_003453555.1 Chloroflexota bacterium
TCGAGCATCTCCTCCGCCCTCTTCCAGGCCTCCGCTCTTTTAATCCCCTGATCATGGGTGGTGATGGTCTCCACGATGTGATCGCCGACCTTCTGCAGGGGGTCGAGGCAGGTCATGGGATCCTGAAAGATCATAGAGATCCTGCTCCCCCTGATCCTCCTCATCTCTTCTTCGTCTTTCTTCAGCAGATCCTCGCCAGCGAAAATAATATCTCCCCCCACAATCTTGCCCGGTGGAGGGACGAGTCTCAAGATGGAGAAACCTAGTGTGGATTTGCCGCACCCGGATTCCCCCACCAACCCTAAGGTCTCTCCCCTCCCCATCTCAAACCCCGCCCTGTCCACCGCCTTCACCACCCCAGCCCGGGTAGCGTAGTGAACTTCTAGATCCTCGATACGCAAAAGAGTCTCGGCCATACCTCTTATCTCTCCGTGAGGCGGGGGTTCAGGATCTCGTTCAAACCTTCACCTAACATACTAAACCCCAGAGCCACCAACGCTATCATCATCCCTGGGAAGGTGATAATCCACCAATAGCCTCCTGGTAGATAGGCTTTCCCCCGGCTAAGATCATACCCCCAGTCCGGCAGGGAGGGATCGATCCCTAGACCTAGGAAACTCAACCCGGCCTCGGTGAGGATGGCATCGGCGATATTAACCGAGAAGACGACCACCACCGAAGGGATGACATTGGGGAAGACATATAGGCGTAGTATGGTAGTCGCCTTGGCCCCCAGGCTTCTTGCGGCTTCCACGTAGAGTTCCTCTTTCACCGATAGGACCTGCCCCCTCACCATCCTGAAGTAGGTAGGGATATAGACCACAGCGATAGCCACAGACATATTGATCACCCCCGGGCCCAGCATCGCGGCCATGGCTATGGCCAAGATCAGTCCCGGGAAGGAGTAGATACTATCCATGATGAGGGATAGCACCCTATCCATCTTCCCCCCCAGGAAGCCAGAGAGAAGGCCCAGGGGGATGCCAACTGCGGCCGAAAAGGCGGAAGCGAGGAGGGCAACGGCCATCACCACTCTGGCCCCATATATGATGCGGCTGAAGATATCCCGCCCTAAATTATCGGTCCCCATCAGGTGCTGCCTACTGGGGCTGGAGAAGGGGATGCCAACGCTTTTTTCGGGGTTGTAGGGAGCCATGCCGGGGTAGAAGGCCGAGAGAAGGCTGATAGTGATGATGGCAAAGACTATGAGGCCTCCCACCATGGTCATATACCCCTCAGCCCCGTACCATCTGGCGGCGCTCGTAAGGCGTCCTAAGATCCCTACCCTCTCCACGGCGACTGCTCTATCCATCTGCCACCTCTCAATATCGAATGCGGGGATCGACTTGAGCGTAGATTATATCCACTATCAGGCTAACCGCGGTCACCAGCAGGGCAAAGAATACCACTCCTCCCTGGATCGATGGGAAGTCACGATATGCGATCCTGTCCACCAGGAAGCGTCCCATCCCCGGCCAGGAGAAGGTGGTCTCAGTGAGGACCGCTCCCGCCAAAAGCAGGGCGAATTGCAAACCTATCATGGTGAGGATGGGGATGAAGGCGTTCTTCAAAGCGTGTTTGTAGACCACAACCCTCTCCGGCAGCCCTCGGGCCCTGGCAGCGGTTATGAAATCTTGCTGGAGGACATCCAGCATGTTCCCTCTGGTCAGGCGGGTGAAGATGCCAGAGAGGTACAAACCAAGGGTGAGGGAGGGGAGGATGAGGTGCTTGATAGCGCTGATGAGGCTGGCTAGGTTGCCGGTCAATATGCTATCCAGCACGAAGAGTCCGCTGATGGTCTCAGGAGCCAGCCGGGTACCTGTCCGTCCATAGACGGGGAGCCAGCCTAAGCGGACCCCGAAGATCAACTGTAACATCAACCCCAACCAGAATACCGGCAAGGCATAAATGACGATGCTATAGATCCTGAAACCGTAGTCGGCCACGCTCCTTCTCCTCTGGGCCGCGTAGGCTCCGCTGAAGACCCCGATGAGCACGGTGATGATCATGGAGAAAATCGAGAGTTCCAGGGTGGCGGGGAATTTCGCCTTAAGGTCACCCATCACTGATCTGCCCCGCACGGGGGCGATAGAGGTGCCCAAATCGAGACGAAGCAAACTGAATAGGTAGTTAAAATATTGGGCATCGAAGATGTTCGTCCTTATCTTGAGTTCGGCTACGGGGGCCCAGCCCTCTATCTCCCTTCCGGGTATCTCTACTCGCACCCATCTTTGATCATCGATGGTGGTCTCCTCCAAGACCTTCACCCCGGCTGTGACCCGACGAAGCCAATCTAACCTCTGGGGGGAGATCAAACCTTCAAAGCCCCTACCCGAGGCGAGCCGTACCCAGTCGCCCTCGAGGGTAGTGACCCTGTCGGTGATGGATAACTTCTTGCCCTCCTCTAATATGAGCGCCGGAGCCTCATCGCTGCTAGGGCCATCACGCAAGACCACGCTTGAGGAAAGGGCCTCTGCCCAACTCCCTCGGAAGTTCAGGAAGAGAGGCTTATCTAACCCTAGGTTATGTCTTATCTCTTGGATATACTCTGGGGCCGATCCGGGCCGAATGGTAGCCCGTACCGGGTCACCGGGCATGATCCTCAATATGACAAAGACTAGGGTGACTAAGACAAGGATCATCGGTATAGTTAAGGAGATGCGGGTTATTATGTAAGCACGTAAAGATGTCACCTCTCATACCCCTTCTGCTGCAACCCGTAGGCGATATAGATCATGGCTAGATCTTGCAATAATACAAAAAGGATAACCCATCTTTAGAGACAACGCAACTTAATCGAAAGCCCCTCTATACCAACCCCACTATGAGGGCAGAGAAAGGGGTCTTGGCGGTTATGCTCCGCCAAAACCCCTTCTGAGTTCACGACGGTGCTACTTGGAAAGCAAGAAGTAGGGGAAGAGCATGTAGGGAGCCAGCGTGACACCGGTGACATTCTTCTGGGTGACCACGTAGAGCGAGCCTTGGGTGAAGGGGATGGTCGGCATGTCCTCAGCGTAAAGCCTTTGGGAGGCCTCGTAGAGGCTCACTCGCTCCTCCATGTCGGTGGAGACGCGAGCCCTGTGCAAGAGATCATCCATCTCCGCGCTAGAGTAGAAGATCCCTATGTCATCGGCAGCGTCTGACTCGGCCCATGTCCACTGGTAGTTATCTGGGTCCAGGTAGTCGGGATACCAACCCAGGAGGAAGACGGGCATGATCCCTGGGCCTAAGTTGTCGATGTAGGTAGCCCACTCGGCGCTCTGGAGGCTGACCTGGATCATCCCGGTCTCCTCCAGGTGGCCCTTCAGCAGGGTAGCCACATCGGCCTCCGTATCCCCATAGTGGGTGGGAGTCCACCAGAGGTCCATGACCAGAGGGTTATCCTCACTGTATCCAGCCTCGGTCAGGAGTTCTCTGGCCTTCTCCAGGTCGCGCTCGGGGTAGGCATCAATGTGGCTCATCATCCCCATAGGAACCATGCTGTACAAGGGAGCGTGGGTCCCCAGGAAGACCGTCTCTGAGATGTCATCCCTGTCAATGGCGTAGGCTATGGCTTGTCTGACCAATTTGTTATCGAAGGGCGGGCTGGTGACGTTGATGCAGATGTACCGTATGTAGGCCCCTGGGCCCTCGATGATCTTGAGGTCCGGATTTGCCGCCAGGTCTATGTAGTCCGTGGGCAGCAGGGTCTTCCAGGCCACATCTATCTCCCCATTCTCCAGGGCCAGCCTCATGGTGGTGGCATCGGCGAAATACTTCACGATGATGGAGGGCCACTTGGGTGGATCCCCATAGTAGTCGGGGTTGGCCTCCAACTCCAGCTCCACGTCCCTCTCCCAGCGGACGATCTTGTATGGGCCATGCCCACCACAGGTGCTGTCCTCGTCAAACTTATCCGCGGAGTAGCAGTTGGGGCTAATGGGAGCCCAGGGTGGGTTCACCATCACGTAGGGGATGAATCCCACGGGTTCCAGCAGCACGATCTTGAAGGTGAGATCGTCGATAACCTCCACGTGGTCAAGGAAGGAGGTCACCAACCAGTTTGGGTCGCCTTCTAGTCTCACCGAGCGGTCTATGGACCACTTAACGGCCTCAGAGTTCACGGGTGTGCCGTCGGGGAACTTCAGCCCCTCGCGCAGCTTGAAGGTATACTCCAGGCCGTCAGCGCTCACCTCGGGCAGGGCCTCAGCCAGTCCTGGCTTCAGTTCTGTGGTTCCTGGGTCATAGACGAGCAGGTTGTCCATAACGTTGTAGAAGATCTCCCAGGTGTGGAAGTCGTAGGACTGGGCCGGGTCAAGGACGGTGACCTTGTCCGTGGTGCCGATGATCAGCGGCTCAGCAAGCGGTGGGGGCGCACAGGCCCCCAAGACGAAAGTCAGCACAACTAAGAAGCCAACCAGTGGCAGCCATCCTCTCTTAAACATCTTTTTCCTCCTTTTGATCTGATAACGTTCGACACCCTAATAACGTCGATTCCACCACCTCCTTCTCCCCCTGACTCGACGTTGAATCTATTTTGATAAAAAGTTTAGCAGAGTATGGCAAACCTGTCAAACGGATGAAACACCACCTTCTTGTACTCTTACACAGAAACGGGCAAGAAAAGGTTCACTTTCGGGGTCAAGCCTCTATTTGCATGAGGGGGTTATCTATGGTATAATTTTAGATAATATGGGGTTTGGGAGAGTAGAGGTGGGCCTTAGCAAGAGCGAGAAGGAATCGATCATCGAGCAGCATCACTTACACCCGAGGGATACCGGGTCGCCAGAGGTCCAGATAGCCCTCCTCACCACCAGGATCGACCAACTGGTGGAGCACCTCAAGGCGCATAAGCACGACGAGCACTCCCGCCGGGGGCTGATCAAGATGGTCGGGCGGCGGAGACGGCATCTCGATTACTTGAGCAAGACGGATCCAGGGCGGTATAAGGAGATCATAGCCCGCTTAGGCTTGCGAAGGTAGAAAGAGAGGTGAGGCTGAACCTGAAACAACCCTAGGGTATTATTCAAGGTCAGGCTCGGAAGGCCAGGAATTGGGGAGTGGGTCTCACTCCGGTGGGGTTCAGTCCCCAGTCCTTGACCTCCAAGCCTGGCCAGACTTGGAGGAAAGGAAAAGTGGAAAAACGATATGAAACCGCTATTGGAGGCCACTCCATTAGCATAGAGACAGGCAAGTTGGCTGGCCTGGCTGGCGGTGCTGTAACCGTGCGTTCAGGAGATACTGTGATCCTGGCCACGGCCACGGCCTCTAAAGAGCCCCGCGAAGGCACCGATTTTCTCCCCCTCATCGTAGATTATGAGGAAAGGCTTTATGCCGCGGGCAAGATCCCCGGCGGCTTCTTCAAGCGCGAAGGGCGTCCCTCAGAACAGGCTATCCTTCTTTGCCGACTCACCGATAGGGCACTCCGCCCCCTCTTCCCCCAGGGGATGAGGAACGATGTCCAGGTCATCATCACCGCCCTCTCCTCCGATCAGGAGACCTACCTGGATATCCTCTCGGTGATAGGCGCTTCGGCGGCTCTGGTCATCTCTGATATCCCCTTCGGCGGGCCGGTTGGCGCGGTCCGCATCGGCCTCGTGGAGGGTCAGTATGTCTTCAACCCCACCGCCAGCCAGATGGAGGGAAGTCCTCTCGATTTGCGCTTGGCTGGCACCAGGGAGGCGATCCATATGGTAGAGGCGGGGGCCAACCAGGTGACCGAGGAGGTGATCCTGGGCGCTCTCAAGGCCGGTCACCAAGTGATGCAAGATGTGATCGCCCTTCAAGGGCAGCTGGCCAGGGAGATGGGCAAGCCGAAGGGAGACTATCTTCTCTTCCAGACGCCCCAGGAAGCAGAAGAGGCGGTTCGCATGCGGATCGCTGGTCGGGTTTTGGAGACGATAAGGGGAACGAGAGAGAAAGAAGAGCGGCGGCAGGCGTTAGATGATCTGCGAGAGGAGTTGCTCTCCCAACTCGATTTCCCTCCCGAGGCGATCGAGGAAGCCTTCGATGAAGTAGTGAAGGAGAAGATTCGAGAGTCGATCCTCAGAGAGGGAGCCCGACCCGATGGCCGTACCAACACCCAGATCCGGCCCATCTCTTGCGAGGTAGGGCTTCTACCTCGCACCCATGGCTCGGGCCTCTTTAGCCGAGGGGAGACCCAAGTCCTCACCATCGCTACCCTGGGTACGGTGAGCGACGAACAGAGGCTGAACGGCTTGACCAAGGAAGAATCGAAGAGGTATATGCACCATTACAATTTCCCACCTTATAGCACCGGAGAAACTTGGTTCCTCCGGTCTCCTAAGCGGAGAGAGATCGGTCATGGGGCTCTAGCCGAGCAGGCACTTTTCCCCGTCATCCCTGATGAGGAGGAGTTCCCCTACACTATCCGGCTGGTCTCGGAGGTGCTCTCCTCCAACGGCTCCACCTCCATGGCCAGTGTCTGCTCTAGCAGCCTGGCTCTCATGGACACAGGGGTTCCTATCAAGGCCCCTGTGGCCGGTATCGCTATGGGCCTCGTTCAGGAGGATGGGCGATATGCCATCCTCACCGATATTCAAGGGCTAGAGGACGCGGTAGGAGATATGGACTTCAAGGTGGCGGGCACGAGAAAGGGGATCACCGCCCTACAGATGGATATCAAGGGACAAGGCGTCGATCATCGGATTTTGGAGGAAGCGTTAGCCCAGGCTCGGGAGGCCCGGCTTTTCATCCTAGACAAGATGGCGGAGACGATATCTCAGCCCCGCAAGGAACTCTCCCCCCACGCTCCACGGATCACTTTAATCAAGATAGATCCGAAGAAGATCGGCCTCATCATCGGGCCCGGGGGCAAGACCATCCGCAAGATCGTGGAGGAGACGGGGGCCAAGATCGATGTAGAGGATGACGGGACGGTCTTCATCGCTTCCACTGATCGGGCTTCGAGCGAGAAGGCGGTGGCTATGATCGAAGGCCTGACCGAGGAGCCAGAGGTGGGCAAGATCTATACCGGCAGGGTAGTGCGAGTAACAGACTTCGGCGCCTTCGTGGAGATCCTGCCCGGTAAAGACGGGTTAGTTCATATCTCACAGTTGGCCGATTACCGAGTGCCAAGTGTAGAAGATGTGGTTCATGTGGGCGATGAGATCATGGTGATGGTGATCGATATCGACGCCGAGGATAAGATCCGGCTCTCGCGGCGGGCGGTACTCGAGGGCTGGACCCCGGAGAAAGCCAGAGCCATGGACCGCCGGCCCACTAGAAGACCCAGCTCCCGAAACCGCGGTGGACAGAGACGGCCTCGCTAGAGGATGATTATATGAAGGGTTTACGTCGCTACAGGAGCGACGTCCTTTTATTGCGCTTTTTTCGCTCATGGAAAACAAAGATGTAGCCTGGCATAGCCAAGAGGCTAGCGAGGTCGCGGCTAAATTCGATACTCAACTCCAGAGAGGGCTCACCAGTGAGGAGGCGGCCCATCGCCTGGCTCGCTACGGGCCTAACCAGTTGCGAGAGGTACCCCGGCCAGGCTTCTGGCGGATGCTCTTGGACCAGTTCAATAACTTCTTGGTCCTCCTCCTCATCGCCGCTAGCCTAGTCTCCTTTCTTTTGGGCGACTACATTGAAGCGATCGCTATTTTGGCCATCGTCATCCTCAACGCGGTACTAGGCGTCGTCCAGGAGTCCAAAGCAGAAGAGGCGCTGGCGGCCCTTAAGCGGATGACCGCCCCCGAAGCCCGGGTGATCCGCGATGGCCATCGCCAGACCATCCCCGCCCAAGAGGTGGTGCCTGGGGATCTCGTCCTATTGGAGAGCGGTAATTACGTCCCCGCCGATGTGAGGTTGGTAGAAAGTGTCAACCTCCAGATCGATGAGGCCTCTCTCACCGGCGAATCGATACCCGTGCGAAAGAGGGCGGAGGTCGTTCTCGACCGAGAGATCCCTCTAGGCGATCGGAGTAACTCAGCCTACATGGGGACCTTAGTCACCTACGGTCGGGGGCGGGGCGTGGTCTTCGCCACGGGGATGCACACCCAGATCGGCCTCATCGCTGAGATGATCCAATCTTATGAGGAGGAACCCACCCCTCTCCAGGTGAAGTTGAACCAACTGGGCAGATGGCTAGGGGTCATCTGCCTCTCTCTCTGTGGGGTCGTCTTTCTGGTCGGCCTCTTGCGGGGAGTCCAGTGGTTAGAGATGTTCCTCGTGGCGGTGAGTTTGGCCATCGCCGCTGTACCCGAGGGTTTGCCCGCCGTGGTCACCATCTGCCTGGCCCTGGG
>DMLA01000189.1:8629-12885 GCA_003453555.1 Chloroflexota bacterium
GCCACCATCATCTGTGCTGATAAGACGGGTACCATGACCCAGAACCAGATGGTGGTAGTGCGCCTCTGGGCTGACGATTCCCTCTTGATGGTCACCGGAGAAGGCTACCACCCTGAAGGTGAGTTTCGTCGAGATGGTCAGCCGGTGGATCTGGAGGAGTACCCCGGAGCCCAACTCCTTTTACGTGGGGCTCTCCTCTGTAACGACGCTTATCTGGAAACCAGTGGGCTAGATACCCAGCGGAGTTACCGGCTGGTCGGCGACCCCACCGAGGGGGCGCTAGTGGTGGCTGCAGCCAAGGCAGGGTTCTGGAAGGAAGAGGTGGAGGAGGTTCAGCCCCGCCTAGCGGAGATACCCTTCGAGGCGGAGCGGAAACGGATGACCACCATCCACCCGGATCCAACCACCAATGGTTATGTAGCCTATATCAAGGGAGCACCAGATGTGGTGCTCCAACTGTGCGACCGAGTCTATCTGCGAGGTCGGGAAGAGCCGCTAAACCCAGAAAGGCGTGATGAGATAGTTCAGGTGAACGCCTCTCTGGCTAGCCAAGCCCTCCGCCTGCTGGGGGTGGCCTATCGACGTTTGAAGGAACTGCCAGAAGAGCCCCAGGCGGATCAGGTGGAACAAGATCTCGTCTTCGTAGGCCTTTTGGGGATGATCGATCCTCCTCGGCCCGAAGTACGAGAGGCTATAGCCCTGGCCCGACGGGCGGGGATTCGCACGGTGATGATCACCGGCGATTATCCCGACACGGCGATGGCTATCGCCAAGGATTTAGAACTATTCCACAATGAGGGAGGCCTTCTCACCGGGGCCCAACTGGATCGCATGGATGAGGTGGAGTTCGCTGGCTGTGTCGAGGAATTCGACATCTACGCCCGGGTCGCCCCCCAGCACAAGGTACGGATCGTGGAGGCGCTGAAGGAGAAAGGCCATGTGGTAGCCATGACCGGCGATGGGGCAAACGACGCCCCCGCCCTGAAGCGGGCCGATATCGGTGTGGCTATGGGGGTTACCGGCACCGACGTCTCCAAAGAGACGGCGGACATGGTACTCACCGACGACAATTATGCCAGCATCATCTCCGCCGTGGAGGAGGGGCGGATCATCTACTCCAATATCCGCAAGTTCGTCTTCTACCTCCTTTCCTGCAATGTAGCCGAGATCCTGGTCATCTTCCTGGCTATGATGGTTGGTTGGCCTCTACCCTTGACGGCCATTCAACTTCTGGTGCTCAACCTGATCACCGATGGGGCTCCGGCCCTGGCTCTAGGCTTGGAGAAGGGAGAGCCAGATATCATGGAACGGCCGCCTCGCCCTGTCAAGGAGCCGGTCATCAACCGAGAGATGGGCTGGGGGGTCATCATCCAGGGGATCGCCATTACCACCATCACCCTTATCGCCTTCAGGGTGGGGCTCGACTGGTTCCCTAACAACCTCCCGGCAGCCCAGACCATGGCATTCGCCACGCTATCCATCTCAGAACTCCTGCGAGCCTACACCTCCCGTTCGGAGCGGCAATCTCTCTGGTCCATCGGCCCCCTCTCCAACCGATATATGCAATGGGCGGTGGCCGCCTCGCTGGCTATACTCTTGGCTATAATCTACGTGCCCTTCTTAGACCCCATCTTCGATACCGCGTTCTTGGGAGTGCGGGAGTGGATGGCTATGATCCCCTTGCTTTTGGTGCCCTCCGTCGCCGCCGAGGCCACTAAACTCTTCCTCCGACGGCAGCGTCTCTAAACCATATATACCTTGCTACCAGGGCAAGAGTGTTGTAGAATGGGAGAGAGGAGGTCTCTTTGCCCAAGCCCTGGAGCCCTCAAGCCAAACGGTTGATAGCCGCTGGCGCTATGATACTTGGGGGCTTGGTTCTTTACCGAGTCCGCTCGGTGTTAGCGCCTCTGGCCCTGGCCATCCTCTTGGCCTATATCCTCAACCCCTTGGTGGGGTTCCTAAGGAAGGCCAAACTTTCCCGCACTGGAGCCACCATCATAGTCTACCTCCTCCTCATATCCGCCCTTGTGGCTACCCCTTCCATAGTGGTCCCCCCTCTAGTACAACAACTCATCTCCATTGACGTGGACTTCACAGCCGTCCTTGACAGCCTCCGCCAACTTATAGTTAGGTATCGGACGGTAGAGTTCCTCGGTTTTTCCATCGATCTCTACAGCATCTTCGTAGATATCCAAGGCGAGTTGGCTACCCTTGTGGGCTCCTTGGCTTCCCAATCGGTGGCTATCTTGCGGGGAGCGGCCTCCAGTGCCCTTTGGCTTATCTTTATCCTTATCATCTCTTTCTACCTCCTCAAAGACGCAGAGCAGATCACTTCCTACCTCAGGGGGTTGGCCCCTCCTGAATATCAGGAAGAGTTCAGCCGACTGATGAAGGAGGTAGGCGAGATATGGGATTCCTTCCTCCGGGGTCAAATCATCCTCTCCTCGGCAGTGGGGGGTATCACTGCGGTAACTATGTGGATCGTGGGGGTGAAGAACGCCTTGCTCTTAGGGATACTAGCCGGGATCTTGGAGATAATCCCCAACTTGGGGCCCACCTTGGCTGCCCTGCCGGCTGTGGCCCTAGCCTTCTTCCTAGGCTCAGAGCATCTGGCTCTGAGCAATGGTTGGTTCGCTATTCTGGTGGCTGGCCTCTACGTGCTCATTCAACAGGTGGAGAACAACTTCTTGGTGCCCCGCATCATCGGAAGGAGTGTCAACCTCCACCCTGTGGTGGTCATCGTGGGGGCTATCGGGGGAGCGATGGTAGGGGGGATCCTAGGCATCTTCTTGGCAGCCCCAGTGCTGGGCAGCGCACGCATCCTGGGAGGATACCTATACCGGAAATTCCTTCAAACGGATGAAGCCTTGGCGCAACCCACTCTCCCCCCGGAAGAGATATCGCTAGAGGAGAAACCAGAGGCCGAAAAGGTCGCTGAATAGATATCCCTTCTGAGAAGTTGGGGCTAGATAGCCAATTCCGCCTCTTCTTCAGCCTTTTCCAGCCGGCGGAGTTTATCTATACTTTCCAATCGAGTGGTGAAAAGCATCCCGTGAAGATGATCTATCTCATGCTGCAAGGCCCGAGCCAAAAGGCCCTGGGCTTTAACCCTGATCTTTTTGCCTTTGAGATCTTGACCTTTCACCGTCACCCTGCTCGCTCGCTTCACCTCCCCCACATAGCCCGGCAGGGATAAACACCCCTCGTCTCCCTCTTCCTCCCCCCAGGATTTCACTACTTCGGGGTTACAGATGACGAAGAGTTTGCCTCGCTGTGGGTCTTCTTCTCCCTCCACCTGGGGCAACTCGACCACGATAACCCGTAGGGGAACGCCGATTTGGGGAGCCGCCAGCCCGATCCCTGGGGCGGCGCGCATCGTCTCCACCATATCGTCCACCAGAGCCTTAAGGGAAGGGCCGAAATCCTTTACCTTCTTAGCCTTCTGGTGAACTGCCATCTCATCAGCCTGCAAGATCCGCCTTACAGCCACTTAACCTCCAGAAGATGTCCATGCAAGGTAGCCACCAAGAATATAATTTCCCGCGGCGTGGATGTCAAGAGGTCGACCGCTCTAGAAGGGCTACGGCTTCTACATGATAGGTTTGAGGGAACATATCCACAGGCTGGGCCTCGACCAGATGGTAGCCACCCTCCCTCAGACGCTTGATATCCCGGGCCAGGGTAGCCGGGTCGCAGGAGACGTAGATGATCTTGGCGGGAGCAAGTCTCACGAGGTGGGTGATAACCTCCCTTCCGCAGCCTTGACGGGGAGGATCGAGGATGACCACATCGGCCCTCACCAAGTCAAGCAGAATATCCTCCACCCGCCCTCCCATGAATTCTACTTTTTCCGCATCTTGCGCGTTGAACCGGGCGTCGGCGAGGGCACTATCGCTCTCCTCGACACCTATTACCTGGCCCACCTCCCTCGCCAGGGATAGACCAAAGGTTCCCACCCCACAATAGGCGTCGAGGAGTACCTCGTGACCCTCCGGGGCTAGATACCCCCGCACCACCTCTATCAGTTGCTCAAGTTGCGCCGTATTCACCTGGAAGAAACTGGCAGCCGAGATACGGAAGCACCTCCCCCCCACCTCCTCCACGATGTGACTATCCCCCACCAGGGTGAGGAGCGTCCCATCGCTTAGGAACTCCACGCAAGAGAGGGGCTCATCCACCTCCAAGGCGGGGATCACATCCTCCTCCATCTCCAGGATCAGAAGTTTCTGCCCTGTCCTCGTGCCCACCTTGATGGA
>DMLA01000036.1 GCA_003453555.1 Chloroflexota bacterium
CAATCCCTGGTCGAATTGGCCCTCATCCTGCCGGTGCTTATACTGGTCCTACTGGGGATTTTGGACTTTGGGCGGGCTTTCTACGCCTACAACGCCATATCCAACGCGGCTCGTGAAGGGGCCCGCTACGGGACGGTACATCACGAAAACACCGATAGCGATGGCTTTCCCCCCTATGACGAGCCGGAGACCATAGAAGGGAAGGCGGTGGCTCAGGTTTTTATCTTGGACCAAGAGCAATTCCGGGTGCGGGTGAGGTTTCCCGACCCCGCCAGGATAGATGATGCCTTCTGCGTAGCCAACCCTTATGATCCCGCCTGTCTCAACTCGGACCCGGGCAGCGGCGCGCCCATCGAGGTCACAGTCGTCTATCGCTTCCAGCCCCTCACCCCCCTCGTCTCCCAACTCATAGGCGGGGGCCCATTCCTAACGCTGAGAAGTAAGGCTCTGATGTTCATAGAGTAGGTTTAGTCACCAGCCTGAAAAGCAGGGGGCTGATAATGGCTGTATGGGAGGTGTGAAATGATAGAGAAATTATACCACCAGGAGAAAGGGCAAGCCATGGTGATCGTAGCCTTGGCCCTGGTGGGCCTCATCGGCTTCCTGGCTTTAGTGATAGATGGTGGTGTTGCCTTTGCCGCTCGCCGCCAGATGCAGAACGCCGCCGACTCCGCAGCCATCGCCGGGGCCCGGGAACTGGAAGCAGGGAACAAAGATGAGTCGAGCATCCTGTCAGAGATCCACGCCTACGCCGAGGCCAACGGCGTCCCCGATTCGAATGGGGTGCCCAATGACGCGATCAACGACAACGTGGAGGCTTATTTCATCAGCGGCATCTCCAAACTCCGCCTGCCCGTGCCCTGCGAACTCGATGAAGCCATAGAGTGTAAGCTTATCGGGACCTGGGGTTACGTGCCTTCTAATGCTGGCGGCGTAGAGGTGATCGCTCGAACCTCTTTCGATGCTTACTTCGCAGCAGTGGTGGGGCGAGATACATTGGCAGCCGCCGCCCGGGCCAAGGTTCTGGCCCAAGGGCCCCCCGCTGGCTCTATGATCGGCCTCTTCCCCGTGGCCGTCTACAACCCCGATCCCAACGGCCCCGGCGATCCTTGGCTAGAGGCAAATGGCGACCCCAAGATGGACAGAGTCATCATCTGGGATAATGAGATGGAGTATCCCGGAAGTTTTGGCTGGGTCGATTTCAACGGGGGCAACAACAGCAACCAAGAAATGAAAGCCTGGGTGGAAAATGGCTACCCCGGAACTATAGAGGTCCCCAGTTGCGTAGAGACCGACACCGGAAATCGAGCCTCCACTGAGGATCTCATAGAGGGTTATATCCGCCAAGGCATCAACAACGTTATGGAAAAAGTCATCTACGTCCCGGTCTACACGGAGATGTGCGAAGGGACAGACCCAGTGGGGGGAAATGCTCTCTATCACTTCGTGATTTTCGCCCAGATGGTCATCATGGGCTACGACTATGGCCCCGGCAAACACGTACCGGACGCTTTCACTTGTCCCGAGGAAGGGGGGCCTGGCGGAGCCAACCACTGCTTCGAGGCTATCTTCCTGGGTTATGTCCACGCCCCACAGATAGCGGAATAGAGCCTCCAGGCAGAATTAGCGCCCACCGCTTGCAAGGTGACTATGGCCAGAAAGGTTCCAGAGTTGCGTATCCATCCAAGCAAGAGGAGAAGAGCAACCGCTCTAGTCTCTATCCCCTTCATCCTACCCCTCTTTGGCCTTCTCTTCCTCTTTATGACCCAAAGGGTAGCAGGGTACAGCGCCCCTCCCTCCAACGGAGGGGCGTTACCCATGGAGGGCCACCTTCAGGCTGAACCCTTTGACCTACAGATCTCCAAGACCGACAATCTATACCACGTTCTGCCAGGCTCGCTCATCACCTACACCATCTACTTCAGCATGACTTTGGGCACTACCCAGACATTCTACCTTATAGATCACCCACCCGTATATACCTCCCCACCAGACGACACGGAGTGGGCGTCTGTAGGTGGAGGTGATTGGCGATATCCCGCAACTGACGTAATCACTCTCACGTCGGGCCAATCGCTGAGCGCTACCTTTACCGTATCGGTGCCGCTGACAGTTCCCTATGGAACGCAACTGGTCAACAGGGTGTCCTTCAGCCTAGATGAAACTGATGACGCCACACCCTTAGACAACACCGACACAGATGCAGACATCGTGGTCCCAGGGTTCAATTTCTCGTACTTTCCCCTGGTCACCAAGGCCTATGCGCCTTAATGCGCCCCACCCCACGACCGATTGGCTAGCCCTTTCTTCCTATTGCCAAGAAATGGCTTTTCCGATAGAATTAGTGAGACAAGAGAGCAAGGATTTGCACCATTGTATCCCTATACTACTGGAGGTAGAAGATGTCACGCCGAGGCAGGCTCCTAATCTTCCTGGGACTCATCCTAGCCGTCATGACGACCGGGGTTACCTATTACATCTTGCAACAGGGAGCCGGCCCCGCCCCGGAAGTGGAGATACGTACGAAACCGGTCCTTGTAGCCTTGCAGCCCATTAAAGAGCGCGCCGATATCCCAGTGGAGGCGGTAGGGACTAAAGAATGGCCTGAGGACTCCGTCCCTGCCAGTGCGTTCAGCAACCCGGCTGACGTGATGGGGAAGGCGGCCATGGTACCCATCTTGGAAGGCCAGATCATCCGTTCCGACATGCTCATCGACAAAGAAAGGGTCGTGGAGGAAGGGAGTTTTGCTGCCTTCGCCATCCCCGAGGGCAAGGTGGCCTTCGCCGTCCCCATCGACAATATCCATAGCGTAGCCGGGGCTATTCAAGCCGGTGACTTCGTAGATGTTTTGGTGACCATAACTTTCCAGGTGCAAAGGCGAACGGGGGTAGTAACAGAGGAGGGAGAGGAAATCGAAACCGTTCAAGCCCTAACTACCCAACTCGCCCTGCAAGATGTGGAAGTCCTCAGGGTAGGGGCTTGGAATGTGCCGCCTCCGACGGAGGAGGGAGAGCCTGCTCCTCAGCCCCAAGACTTTCTAACCCTGTTGATCAGTCAGCAAGACGCGTTGGTCCTGAAATACGCTCGAGATGACCCCAACTTCAATGTGGACTTCGCTCTGCGGGGCGTGGAGGATCATACCATCGTGAGCACCGAGTCGGTGACCTTACAGTATATCCTGACCCGCTTCAACGTTACTACGCCTGCGCCGCCACCGACTATCGGGCCATAGAGCCTGCCCTGCCTACCCCCGGTCCCTGGCCTGCCACGTTCCAGGGCAGGCCAGGAATGGGACGAGATACGAGATCGAATGGTTTCCTTACAGCATCCCATGGGAGAAGAGAAGAGAATTAGGGTTCTCATCGTTGATGATATCCCGGAGACACGAGAGAACCTGCGGAAACTGCTTCAATTCGAGGGGGATATCGAGGTTATAGGGGCCGCCACAGGCGGGGCCGATAGCATCGAGAGGGCCAAAGAACTGGCCCCCGACATCGTCCTCATGGATATCAATATGCCCGATCTGGATGGCATCGCCGCCGCAGAGGCGATCCTCCAAGCCAGCCCCCATACCCAACTCGTAATGATGTCCGTGCAAGGTGATGCCGACTACCTCAGGCGTTCCATGCTGGCTGGAGCCCGCGAATTTCTCACCAAACCGTTCACCAGCGATGAACTGGTGACCGCTATCCGCCGGGTTCATAGGCTGCAGCCCAGGATAGAAGCGCCGCCCCTCATCCAGCGTGCCCCGCCTCTCGAGGAGACCCCTCTCCCCACCAAGCCAGAGAAAAGGGGGAAAGCGATCGCCCTCTATAGCCCCAAGGGAGGCGTCGGTTGCAGCACTATCGCCACCAATTTGGCCATCGCCTTGGGAGAAGAAGGCGAAAGAAAGGTGGCCTTAGTGGACTTCAGCCTACAGTTTGGCGACCTGGGGGTGCTCTTGAACCTCCAACCCAAAAGCACCGTCGCCGACTTAGCGCCTCACATCGAGGAACTGGACGATATTCTCTTAGACGAGGTGATGCAGGCCCACTCCTCCGGTGTCAAGGCCCTCCTAGCACCTCCCCGGCCTGAGATGGCGGATCTGATGGCTCCTGAGGATATGAGGAGGATCCTGGCCCAGTTGAAGAGCATCTATGACTACATTATTGTTGACACGGCGTCATCCCTTTCTGACTCGACATTGGCGGTTTTGGAGAGCTCCGATAAGATCCTGCTGGTAATCTCCCCGGATATACCGACCATCAAGAACGCGAGACTTTTCTTCGAGGTGATGGAGGCTTTGGATCACCCCCTGGAAGATATAATGTTGGTGCTTAATAAGGTGGATGGCCGAGGCTCTATCCAGGAGGAGAAGATCGAGGCTAGCATAAAGCACCCCATCGCCTCCCGGATCAGTAACGACCGCGAGGCCGCTCTCGCCGCCGCCAATCAAGGGATACCCCTACTCATCGGCCAAAAGAATAGACCGATCTCCCAAGATATCTTAACCCTGGCCCGTCAACTAAGCAGAGAACTGGAAAAGGTAGAGAAGACTATACCCGAGGAAGCGGTGTCGGGGTCAAAGGGTTTAATAAAACGGATTTTCCGCTCCCCCGGGATCCTATAAGGATAAACGAATCATCGCTTCCTTACAGGAGAGAGGAGGCCAAACGGTATGTCGCTTCTCAGAAGGATCGAGAGGAACCAAAAGAGTTCGCCGGAAGCCGCGCCATCGAAGTTAGAGGAGTTGCGCGTCAAGCGGCAGCCTGCCAGGCCCGCCCGTGACGCCTACGCCGAACTGAAGAGCCAAGTCCAGAAAAAGGTCATCGCTGAACTCGATCCCCGGATGGACCTCTCCAAGACCGCAGAGGTGAGGGGGGCGATCGAGGGGATCTTCAACACCGTCTTGGCTGAGGAGAACATCATCCTCAGCCGGGCTGAGCGGATGACCCTTTTCGAACAGGTGGCCGCGGAGATCCTCGGCCTGGGGCCTCTGGAGCCCCTCCTCCGGGATGAGACGGTGACCGAGATCATGGTCAATGGCCCAGACAACATCTACGTAGAGCGTCACGGCAAGGTGGAAAAGACCCCCTACAAGTTTGAGGGCGACGACCATGTGTTTCGTATCATAGATCGGATCGTCGCTCCCCTTGGCCGCCGGGTAGACGAGAGTCAACCTTATGTGGACGCCCGACTGCCCAATGGCGACCGAGTAAATGTCATCATCCCCCCTCTTTCCATCGTCGGCCCGGTGATCACCATCCGCGTCTTCGCCAAGATCCCCTTCACTATGGAGGATTTCATAGAGTTGGGAACCGTCACGCCGGAGTTGGCCGAGTTCGCCGAGGCCTGCGTCAAGGCGCGATTGAATACCCTCATCACCGGCGGCACCGGCTCCGGCAAGACGACCACCTTGAACGTTCTCTCTGGCTATATCCCCCACGATGAGCGGATAATAACCATCGAGAACGCCGCCGAACTCCAACTCCAACAGGAGCATGTGGTGTCGTTGGAGTCTCGCCTCCCTAACATAGAGGGGAAAGGCGCGGTGACCATCCGGGATCTGGTCATCAACTCCCTCCGCATGCGACCCGATCGGATCATCGTGGGCGAGGTGCGAGGAGGGGAGGCCTTGGACATGCTCCAAGCGATGAACACCGGCCATGATGGGAGCATGACCACCCTCCACTGCAACAGCCCTCGCGATGCCCTAGCCCGTCTGGAGACCATGGTCCTCATGGCCGGTGAGGATCTCCCCCACCGAGCCATCCGGGAACAGATAGCCTCCGCCACCCACCTCATCATCCATCAGGACCGGATGCGAGATGGCTCTCGGAAGGTGGTCCAGGTGACGGAGGTGCAGGGGATGGAGGGAGATGTCATCGTCCTGCAAGATATCTTTGCCTTCGAGCAGTTGGGATATGAGGGAGGGAAGATCATCGGCCAGTTACGCCCCACCGGGGTCCGACCCAAATTCATGGAGTTAATCGAGGCTTCGGGAATCCATCTTCCTCCCAACATATTCGGCTATGATGCCCGGGGGCGGAGGCTCTGAAAGGAGGAACCGTGGACCCTATCCTGATCATAGCGGCGATGGCTGGCCTCTCCATAATCGTCCTCTTTTGGGGGGTGGCTCGAACCATAAGTGGTGAGCCAGACCTAATCCAGACACGGTTAGGGCGGTATACCGCTCGAGAAGTGGAGAGCCCCTCATTGGCCAGGGAAAAGGAGCAAAAGAGACCTCCCATAGTGGCGGGCCTCAATCGCGCCATCGCTCAGCAGAGTTTTGGCGAGCGGATGGCCACCGAACTGGCCAGAGCCGATCTAAAGCTCACTGTAGCAGAGTACTTTCTCTTCAATGTAGCCTCTATGCTCATAGGCTTCCTGCTCGGCCTTCTTCTCCTCCGGAATATCGTGGCCATTGTGGGTGGCCTCGTGGGCTTCTATATTCCCCGTCTCTATGTCAAGATGCGCCAGAGACGCCGGTTGATCGCTTTCAACAACCAACTGGGCGACACCATCACGCTTCTGGCCAACTCCCTCCGCTCCGGCTATAGCCTCCTACAATCTATGGAGACGGTAGCCAAGGAACTGGCCCCTCCGGTCTCCGAAGAGTTCGGCCGGGTGGTACGGGAGATAGGCTTAGGTCTCTCCAATCAGGAAGCCCTCAATAACCTCCTCCGCCGTGTGAATAGCGATGACTTGGATCTGATGATCACGGCTATTAACGTCCATCACGAAGTAGGAGGAAACCTGGCGGAGATCCTAGACACCATCGGACATACTATCCGAGAGAGGGTACGGATCAAAGGAGAGATCCGGACTATCACCGCCGGCCAAAGGGCCTCGGGATATATAATAGCCTTCCTTCCCTTCGGGTTAGGAGCCTTCCTCTTCATGTTCAACCGAGAATATATGTCGGTTCTCTTCACAGACCAATGTGGGCTGGCCATGCTCGTCACCGCGGCCATAGGGATGGTTGCCGGCTTCTTCATTATTCGGCGGATAGTAGCCATAGAGGTATAGCAAATGTTGACCTATCTACCCTTTCTTTTGGCCTTAGCCCTAGGAGGGAGCATCGTCCTCATCTTCATAGGGTTAGCCTCTCCACAGACGGTAGACCCGGTACAAGCCCGCCTGGACGAGTTCGCCATGCGGCAGGTCCTGACCTTGGAGGAGATCGAACTGAGGGAACCCTTCTCCGAAAGGGTGATAAAACCCCTCATTCAAGGGATAGCCGGCTTTATCGGCCGTCTGGCTCCTCGTCGTAACGTGGAGAACCTACGCCATAGGCTGGAGTTAGCGGGCAACCCCTATAACTGGGGGCCGACCGAGTTCCTGGGAGTTCGGGGGCTTTCCGCCCTGATCTGTGGGGCTCTTCCCCTCGGGCTTCTACTTTTGGCTCGGGCTCCCTTTCTCAACCTTGTCCTCTTCACCGCCCTTTTGGGAGCGCTAGGGTTCTACCTACCCCTCATGTGGCTGGGGAGGAAGGTTAAACGAAGACAGGCGGAGATCTTAAAGGCTCTCCCCGATACCCTGGATCTTTTGACCATCACTGTGGAGGCAGGTCTGGGCTTCGACGCGGCTATGAATATGGTGACGGAGAAGTGGAACAATGAATTGAGTTGGGCCTTTGCGCGCACCATCGCCGAGATAAGGATGGGGAAAGGGCGAAAGGCGGCGCTGCGGGATATGGCAGATCGTGCCGAAGTGGCCGAACTCACTAGTTTCGTAGCCGCTATCATCCAGGCTGACCAGTTGGGCGTCAGCATCGCCAGGGTGCTCCGTATTCAATCAGAACAGATGCGCATCCGACGCCGGCAACGGGCTGAGGAGTTGGCCCAACAGGCCCCGATTAAGATGATGATCCCTCTCACCTTCCTCGTCTTTCCATCCCTCCTGGTAGTCATCCTGGGTCCTGCTATCCCTAAACTTCGAGACGTCTTCATCACCGGTGGAATATTTTAGCCTAGTCAATCTCACCCGAGGTTGCATCCTCGCCAACCGGGTCCGGAAGGCCCGAAGATTCTGGGAGAGAGCCAAAGGCCTCATGGGACGTTCTTCCTTAGGGAAGGGGGAAGGGCTCCTCATAGAACCTTGCACCTGGATCCACACTTTCGGCATGGCTTTCCCCATCGACGTTCTCTACCTGGATGACGAGGGGGAAGTGGCACACGCCTGCTACTCCTTACGCCCCAATCGGCTAGGCCCCTTTGTCCGACGAGCACACTCGGTGCTGGAACTACCAGCCGGAACTATCATCCGCTCGGGGACCAAGATAGGAGATCGGCTAGAAGCGAGATCGATCGAGGCGACCAGTTGAGCCTAAGACAAGGGTGGCGAGAAGCAAAAGACTCTCTTTTGGATCTTCTCTTCCCTCCCCGTTGCGCCGGGTGTGGTCGCTCAGGTTCTTGGCTTTGCCCCGCCTGTATCAGCGAAATCGAGTTTATAGAACCGCCTCTCTGCTCTCGGTGCGGACTCCCCTCGGTAGAAAACCCTTGCCTCTCCTGCCGAATAGACCCTTTGGCCATCGATGGCATCAGAGGAGTAGGATACCTGCGGGGTCCTCTAAAGCGTGCTATCTACCAGTTCAAGTACCGCCAAAAGCGCAAACTGGCCCTTCCGTTGGCGGATCTGATGCATCACTATCTCTTGGAGAACCCCTTGCCCGCGGACTTGCTCGTGCCTGTACCCTTGCATTTGGATAGATTAGGGGAAAGAGGGTATAATCAAGCAGCGCTCTTGGCCTGGGAACTGAGCGAGCGAAGCGGATTACCCGTAGAAGAAGGGGGCCTGGTGCGCGTCAGAGAGACCGCGCCTCAGGTGGTTCTCAAGGCTGAGGAAAGGCGCAAGAACGTGAGGGGCGCTTTTCGCGGCCAAGGTGAAAGGTTAAACGATAGGCAGGTTCTTCTCATCGACGATGTCTGTACCACTGGGACTACCCTGGAGGCTTGTGCCGAGGCCCTCTACGAGAAGGGGGCACAATCCGTCTGGGCCCTAGTCCTAGCCCGAGAGACTTAGGAGAAAGGAACTCTAAGATGAACATCATCATCACCGGCAAGAATATGGAAATCGGCGATGTGCTGCGAAACTATGTGGAGAAGAAGGTCACAAAACTAAATCGCTACCTTCCCACCGCCAGCGAGGCGAGAGTGGAACTAGCCGTCGAGGGCACAAAAGACGCCGAGCACAGCCAGGTGGCGCAGATCACCCTCAGAAGCAACGGTACTATCCTGCGTAGCGAAGAGAGATCCTCCGATATCTTCGCCTCCGTCGATGCGGCTCTGGACAAGATCCACCGCCAGATAATACGATATAAGGAGAAGAGGTATCGCCGAGGGCGAGGGCCAGAAAAAGAGAGCCCCCTTCTTGAGGAAGAGGAGACTCCCCACATCGTGAGAACCAAGCGCTTTCCAGTGAGGCCCATGGATGAAGAAGAGGCTATAGAGCAAATGGAACTTTTGGGCCACGATTTCTTCGTCTTCTTCAACGCCAGCACCGGGCAGGTGAACGTCCTCTATCGGCGCCAAGATGGTAACTACGGCCTCATCGAGCCGGAACCAACGTGAGCAAAAGACGACTTCTTTTTATCTGTACAGGAAACCTCTGCCGTTCACCTATGGCCGTGGGGTTCACGAGAGAGTTGCTTAAGGCCCGTGGCCGTGAGGAGGAATGCGAGGTTACCTCCGCGGGTACCTGGACGGTAGAAGACCATCCCCCAACTCCTCTAGCGGTGGAAGTGATGGCCGAGCGGGGCGTCGACATCTCCTCTCACCGCTCCCACTCGCTGACCCAAAAAGATATGGAAGAGGCCCACCTAGTGGTGGTGATGACCCAGGGCCACAAGGAGTCCCTGGGTCTCGAATTCCCCCGGGCGAAGGAGAAGATATATCTCCTGGCAGAACTGGCAGGCAAGAAGCATGATATAGAGGACCCCTACGGAAGCGACTCCCTCGAACTCTATCGCCAGTGCGCCGACAAGATAGAGGAACTCCTGCGGGAAGGCTACCCCCGGCTAATAGAACTACTAGAGGGACAAGAAAAGGGCTGAGGTATATCTCAGCCCTCGATTTTTCAAGATCAAAGTCCCTGGTCAAAAAGACGAACAGCATAGATCTTCAGGCAATTCGCGCAGGTATAATTCCCTCGTCCTTCGGGCCCCTGAGAGGCTCAGGGCGCGCGTGGTGCCTCTTGGGCGCGTCACGCGATCTTCTACCCCTCTGTTGGGCCTCCAGCGTGTGTATTCTGAGATCCGAGCACATATGTTATACTTGAATAGGTCATCAGTTG
>DMLA01000082.1:0-128 GCA_003453555.1 Chloroflexota bacterium
CTACCCTTCAGTTTCTGGGCCAATCTCTTTCCCTCGACCAACATCTTTTTCGCTTCGGCCAGTTCTCCTCGATGTACGGCGCGGATGGTATTGGCCGAATGTCTGACCAGTTGTCGCGCAAGGGGGAG
>DMLA01000082.1:464-8518 GCA_003453555.1 Chloroflexota bacterium
ACCTTCTCCCGGGCCGCGTTCTTAACCTCCAAGGCCTCCAGGGCCGCTTGGGCTATCTTTTGTAGATCGGTCACTTTTGTCGCCTCCAGTGAAGAGATGGTAACCCAAATGGGCGGTGATGTCAAAAGGCTGCCACGTCATTACCATAGGGCGAAGAAATGGTGCACCGGGCCGTGGCCTCCTCCCAGACGCCAATCGATCGCCCCTTGCAAGGCCTGAGTGATATACTCCTTGGCTGCCTTCACCGCAGTGGGGACATCCTGGCCCTTGGCCAATCCAGCGGCTATGGCCGAGGCGAAGGTGCAACCGGTACCGTGGTCGTTTTTCGTCTCTAGGCGAGGGCCGGGGAATTCTAAAAACTGATGGCCGTCGTAAAGTAGGTCAACGCTCTCTCCCTCCAGGTGCCCTCCTTTAACCACCACATTCTGCGGCCCCAACCTATGGATCGCCTTAGCCGCCTCTTTCATCTCCTCTAGGTTTGAGGTGGGTAAGCGAGATAAGACCCTGGCCTCGTGGAGGTTGGGGGTCACCACCTTGGCCAAGGGAAAAAGGTCGTGGACTAGGGTAACATGAGCCTCTTCTCTCAGGAGGGGGTCCCCGCTCTTGGCGATCATCACCGGATCGATCACCAGGTTCTCCACCTGGTATCGCCTTAGTTTTTCTGCCACCAGGGTTATTATCTTCGTGTTAGAGAGCATCCCTGTCTTGACCGCGTCGGCACCGATATCGGTGAGCACGGAGTCGATCTGGAGGCCCACGAACTCGGGAGGGAGGTCGTAGATCCCTTGCACCCCCACCGTGTTTTGAGCGGTGATGGAGGTGAGGACGCTCATGCCGTAGACCCCCAGGGCGGCGAAGGTCTTCAGATCGGCTTGGATACCGGCCCCGCCCCCCGAATCGGAGCCGGCGATGGTTAGGGCTCTGTACATCTTACCTCCTCCGAAAGTGATCCCAGCCCCCCGGTTCTAAGGGGAGGCTTTCGCCGCTGGGAAGCACCAGATTCATCCCCTCCTCGATGATCTCGCCGATGATGGTCACCGGCGTGGTCGTCTCCTCTTCGACCAGAGCAGCCAGTTTCTCCGCTTTATCGGCCGGGGCGGTGAAGATGAGTTCGTAATCCTCACCCGAGTGGAGGGCCCATTCTAAAGGGTCTTTGCCCAAGGCCTCGGCGACGGCGCGCGTAGCGGGAGAGAGGGGAAGGGCATCGCTCCATAGTTGAACTCCCACCCCGCTGGCCTCGCAGATGTGGCCCATATCGCTTACCGTCCCATCGCTGACGTCCATCATGGAGGTGGCTATTCTCGTGCGGGCGATGGCTCTCCCCTCTTTGAGTCGTGGGGTGGGCGTGAGGTGGGCTTTCAATACCTGTTTGGCCTCTTCCCCTGTGCGATCCGCGGTGGGGTCTAGAAGGAGGGCCAAGCCAGCCCCTGAATCCCCTACGCTGCCTGTAACCAGCACCTTGTCACCGGGGCGAGCCCCAGAGCGTAGCAAAAGATGCTCCGCCTCCACCTCTCCCAGAAGGAAGATATCGACCATCACCCCCGGCGAATGGGACATATTGCCCCCCACTATCTGGACCCCGGCCGCTTCCGTCTCTTTTTTGAGCCCTTCGTAGAGGCGGTCCACATATTCTACGGTGGTCTCCTTAGGCAGGGCCAGGGATACCAGAAGGTAGGTGGGCAACCCTCCCATGGCTGCGATATCGCTTATGTTTATGGCCGCTGCCTTGCGGCCCAACTGGTAGGGGGAGATCGCTTCTTTAAGAAAGTGGATCCCCTCCACCTGGATGTCGCAGGTGGCTAAGAGGTATTTGTCCCCTCGGGCGCGGAGGACGGCCACATCGTCGCCGATGCCCACCACCACTCCGGCCCCTGGGGGCCCGATCGCCTCCTTCACGCGGTCGATGAGGCCGAATTCGCCGATCTCGGTGATGCGCATTTTATGCTCCTTTCCGGGCTGCCTCTATAGTTTCTCGCAGGCGGTGAGCGGCAGCGGCGATGTCGGGGGCGCTGACCACGGCGGAGATGACCGCTACCCCCTGGGCACCAGCCCCGATCACTTCTGCTACATTCTCTTCATTTATCCCGCCGATGGCTATCACCGGGAGGTTGACGGCCTCAACGATAGCCCTCAGCCCTTCCAGGCCGGTGGGGGGTGGGGCATCGGGCTTGGTGGGGGTGGTGAAGACGGGCGAGGCTGATACGTAATCGGCTCCCTCCCTCTCCGCTTGGAGGGCCTCCTCCACGGTGGAGGCCGAAACCCCCAGGATCTTATGGGGTCCTATGAGTTGCCGGGCCAAGGCGGCTGGCATATCATCCTGTCCTACATGGACCCCATCTGCATTCACCGCCAAAGCCACATCCAGACGGTCGTTTATGATGAGGGGGATATCGGCCTCCTCGGTCAACTCCTTTATCTTCTCTGCCGTCTCCACCAGTTGCCGGGTGGTCATCTCCTTCTCTCGAAATTGTATGATGGAGGCCCCACCCTCTATAGCCGCTTGGGCCACCTCCAGATGGGAACGCCCCCGTGACAACTTGGCATCGGTGATCACATATAGAGTCCAGTCCATCTTACCCTCCCTTTAAGAAAAGGGCCTTAGCCCCGTCCAGTAGTTGCTCCCTCGCCTGCAAGGGGCGATGCTACATTTCCCATTAGGAACGTAGCCAGCGAGATGGCTCCCACTCCACCGAAACTACGCCCTGGTAAGGCTATCACCTCCACAGGCGATCTTACGGACCGGTGCCTATGCCGATGATGCGCCAGCCGGTGCCCGCAATCTCCTCCTTTAGTAGAATGAAGCGTACATGGGGGCCACTGTACTCAACAAAGACCCCGCCCGGTTCGTACTTGACATCGATGTCAACCTTGTACTCCACCACACCCTCGGGGTTTCCCACAACCGGCAGCAGTTCGATCCTGTTCACTCTGACGCTGCGGACCTTCTGTCGACATGGGTCGGCGTTGTAGTCAGCGTGGTAGAGAGCCAAGTCCCCCATGTTGGAAAAGAGGAAGTCGGTTAAAGAGCGCCGGGTGAGGCAAGCGTAGGCCCGCTCTTCGTCGTGGTCATTGAGTGCCTCGTAGTAGCGGGCGATGATCTCTTCCGGCGTGAGGGCGGCAAGTTCTCGCTCTATTTCATTATTCAGGTTGACAACCCCACTTGCCACCAGCCACTCGCTCCAATCCATCCCCGTGATCTCCTCAAGTGGTTTTCGGTCGAGGGAACAGGCAAAGGCGTAGTGCCGGCCCTTGTCAATCCAGGCCCCGATGGTCTTTCCCATATGGGTGACTACGACAGCCCTGGCCTTCGTATACGGCCGCAGAAACTCGGGAAGCTCCTCCTCTAAGTCGTAGACGGTGGCCTCCACGCGCTGTCCCAGGTACGGTGACAAGTCTAAGCCGATGGCTTTGCTCAATTCGTTATTATAGGCCCAATAGATAGGGATGGGGAACTCGCCGGGGCGGTGCTCGAAGCGCTGCGGCAGCGTGACCCAGTGCGTCGCCCACCGATCGGTCGTCGTCCATCCGTACCTTGAGAGCAATTCTCTGGCCTGGTGGTGGGCCTCGGCGGGGACGGCCTCGGTGGGGGAGGGCAGCGGGACAGGGGTACAGCCCGTCATAGGGACAGCGGCCAAAACTACCAGGAGCAACGTCACGGTAACGATCTTCTTGGGCATCTGTTTGTCTCTTTACTTGTCAAGATAACAAACTTTGGCCCCCGCCACCACCTGTTCCGCTGTGAGGTTATAGAGGGCATCGAAGAGGGCCACCTTGAAACTCCCTGGCCCCTTGGCCTGGAGAGCGGCTATTTCGGCGGCCAGACCGAAGGAGACTAGCCCCCCGGTGGCGGCCAGGAGGTAGTCCTCCTCTACAGCGGCGAAGGCGGCGATCATGGTGGTGGCCATGCAGCCGGTGCCGGTGATGGTTTTGAGCATGGGGTGACCGTTGTCCACAGCCATCACCCGTTCCCCATCGGAGATTATATCCCGTGCGCCGGTGATGGCTACCACAAGTTCATATTTCTGGGCCAGGGCCTTGGCTACAGCGATGGGGTCTTCCACCTCCACGACACTCTCCACCCCCTTGACCACCCCTCCCAGGCCGGTTAAGGCGCCGATCTCCCCGGAGTTGCCCCTCACTATGGCGATTTCGAGTTCCTCCAAGAGACGCAGGTTGCTCTCCGTGCGCAGGGGTGTGGCTCCCGCTCCCACCGGATCGAGGACGATGGGGATGCCCAATCGGTTAGCCTTCCGACCGGCTATAATCATCGAATCTACCCACTGGGGCGTGAGAGTGCCCGGGTTGAGGACTAGCGCTCCTGCCATGCTAACCATATCGGCTACCTCTTCCTTAGCGTGGGCCATTACCGGCAAGGCTCCCACATGGAGGGTGACGTTGGCCGTGTCGTTCATCACCACGAAGTTCGTGATATGGTGCAGGAGAGGTCTCTTTTGGCGTACCCGCTCTAAGATCCGGGCTATCTTTTCATTTAGGTCGTTCATTAACTCTCCTCTCTTCAGCCCTCTGAATGGGAGGTTCCTCTACCTACCCCTTGAGTGGTCATGCCCAAAGCGGAATACAAGAGTAGCGTAGCCACAAAACTGGGGATGGAAGCGCCTAGATGTGGTAGATTCCGTGCTATGTAGTGATAGGCGAATATCCCTATAATCCAGACGGCCAAGGCTATGGGGTTGAGTCCTAGCCAATACCAATATTTGGCTCGTGATGGGGGCTCACGATAGAGTTCCGTTACCTGGTACTTTCGTCTGTTAAGCACGAAATAGTCGGCGGCCAGGAGGCCGAAGAGGGGGACGAAGACCGAACCTATCAGCAGCAAGAACTCCTCGTATCGGCCGATGGGCACGGCAGCGGCCAAGAGAAAGCAGACGAAACCTATGGCCGTTGCCAGCAGCCATTGCTTTGCTCTTGGCAGGATGTTTTGGGTGGAGACGGCGGCGGAGTAGATGTCGGCGAAGGCGTTATCGGTCTCATCGACGAGGATGAGGACGAGGGCCACCCACCCCCCGGTCACAGCCATAATGGCTGGGATCAGGTCCTCGGTCTTCAGAGCCAAGACGAAGAGGGCTCCCAGAGCGTAGAACCAGACGTTGGCTAGAAAATAGCCTAGATATGTCCCCCAGAAGGCTTGCGTTGTCTTTCTGGCGAAGCGGTTATAGTCGGCCACCAGGGGCATCCAGGAGATGGGCATAGCCACCACCAGGTCTACGGCTAGCCAGAAGGGTAGAGCCCCCGTCCCTGGGGCTCGAAGGAGAGTTCCTATATCGTAGTGGGTGAAAAGGTAGCAGGTGAGCCAGATAGTGATGGCGTAAACTAGCCAGACGGCGAACTTCTCCAGCCATTGCCTCACCACAACTAAGGGCCCCCCGATGGCCAGAAGGGTGCAAAAGGTGGCAAAAAGGAAGACCCAAATGAAGTAGTTGGAGAAGCCGAAGAGGCTCTTAGTGATAGTGTCGGCCGCCTGGGCCATGATGATTATCTCGAAGGAGCCCCAGCCGATGAGTTGTATGAGGTTCAAAAGAGTGGGCAGATACGAGCCGTGCAAGCCTAATACGGGACGCAAAAGCACCATGGTGGGGATGGCGTTATCGCTGCCCACCACCCCAGCGAGAGCCAGAAGAAGAACACCCAGGGTGGTGCCGATGAGAATGGCCACAAGCGCCTGCCCCAAGCCCAACCCAGGCACCAAAAGAGTGCCCGCCAAGAGCACTAAGAGCCCCACGCCCAGGCTGGACCATAAGGCGAAGTAATCGAAAAACCCTAGCACTCGGTGTCTCTTGGGAACCGGTTCGATCCCCCATTCGGGGGGCGGGGTGATCTTAAACATCTCTACCTCCTGAAAAATGAAAAGGCTGCTGCCAAGCGGAGGCGAGCAAGCCTTTTGAATTTCTGCTTCCCTACGCTGGCATTATCCAGATCAGGTTCAAAGGGTCGATGGCTCCTTTGGCTTATGTTCGCTCTACCTTATACATTGGGCATAAGCCAAACTTCCCATCCTCTCAGCCTGGTTCACCAGGCTCCCCTAGCCTAGATTTAGTTGTTAAGTTTTTCCCACATTTTGTAGATAGACAGCAAAGCCTGAACTATCTGTCTGACATCATTCTACTCTCAAACGAAGACGCTGTCAAGCCAAAGAGCAGCACTTTCAGCCCATCGCAGGGGTCATTCCATCTTCCTACGACCTCCGCGCTACTAGCGACCCTTCCCTTTCTGCATAATCTAGGTTTCTAGAAGTATAGCCTCCAGATCTCTGGCTGCTCGAGACATGTCGAGAAAGACGAGACCTAGTTTGGCCTTCGCCCTAGCCATCACGGTAAGGACCGCCTCTTCCCCGATGGAACTCAAGATGACGTAGCCGTTCTCCCCCCGAACGTAGACCTGCTGGAGCGTCCCTCGGCCTAGTTCCCCAGCGATCCGGTCCCCTAGAGAGAGCATGGCCGCTGACATGGCCGAGACGCGATCTTCCTCCACCTCTGCGGGGAGGGCAGAAGCCATGATCAGGCCATCCACACTCACCACCGCCGAGGCCTCGATACCGGGAGCGGTGGCCTGCAGGGCCCTTAGCCGCTCTAGCATCAACTGGGTTCTTGGTTTCTCCATCTTCTCCTCCTCTCGGGCCCGTTCACTCTTCGGCAGTTTCTAATATGGAATACAGAAGTTCCAAAAGAACCCTCTTTACGCTCTCCTTATCCGTGGCTACGCAGGGCACCACCTTAACGTCGGAGTCGATCTTCAAGGCGATGCGTAGGTCCTGGGGGGGCCAAGCGTCCTTTAGATCCTGCTTGTTGGCGGCTACTACATAACAGGCCGGGCTGTAGTTTTTGAAGAGATCGAGGATCCCTCTTGCCTCATGGAAAGTCTCTGGAGCCACGCTATCCACCAATACGATGAAACCGAGCATCCCCTCGGATAGGATCTCCCACATGAAATCGAACCGTCTCTGGCCGGGTGTGCCGAAGAGATAAAGCACCAAACCGTCGTCCACGGTGATACGCCCGAAATCCATGGCCACCGTGGTCTGCTCCTTGGTGCTCTGGGAGTGATCGGTGATCCTCCGTTCGGTAGATACGACCTCGATCTCGCTGATAGCCCCGATGAAAGCCGTCTTTCCAGCGTTGAAGGGGCCGGTGACTACTATCTTGACCGTCTGCATCCTGCACTATAAGAAGGCTACAGTCTCCTTATCCTATCGATCAAGCGAAGGATTATCCCCTTCCTAACAGGGGCGGGCGCGACTTTTTCCTTCGGTGGGGGAGCGGCAGAGATTGGTTTCACTCTGGGGACCAACTCCACCAGACCTGCGGAGAGCAGCCCATAGACGATTTTGCGGATCTGGGAATCGGTCAGAGAATGGGCTTGGGCTATCTCTTGGATGCTTCGGCTGGGGTCGATGGAGGAGACCACTCTCCACTCGTCCGGGCTCAAGGTTATCCGTTTCAACCTAACTTCAGGGCGGGTGGTGAACCTGAGAGCCATCCCCAGATCTGGCAACTCTTTCTCTAGCCTCTTCCACTCTCCGACTCGTCGGCTCCCCTCTAGGATCACGTTCTCTAGATGGAGAAGAACGGTGATCTTATCATCTGGCGGCAGAACGTTGGGTTCGAAGAGGAAACTCCCCTCCGTCCAGGTGAAGAGGCGGTATGCCGTCTCCAGGGTGTGGCGGCGAACGGCCTCTATGATATCCGCACGGTTGATCAGGCCGGTGTTGATGAGAAGTAGTCCCCACTCTTTGTCGCTTCTGGCTTCCTGGGGCAGAAGGCGGCTTTGCGCTTCGTTGATCTTTCCCACCCTCTCCAGAAGGTTGCACAGGTTGGAGGCTTGGCCGTCGAGGAAGACATGGACTAACATCCCCTCCCTGAAATATACAGTTGCTTGGCTGTTTCCCTCTCCGAGGGTTAAGGCTCCGGTCTTTTTGGCCAGGTTAACCAGGTTGAGGAGTTGAGTGAGACTGAAATCCCTCAAATTACCTCGCAAAGCCATAATTACCTCTCAAAAATTCATTATACGTGCATTAGGTGACCAAGTCAACATTACCT
>DMLA01000082.1:8844-10490 GCA_003453555.1 Chloroflexota bacterium
AAGGCTATTTGCCTCCTCACAGGGGGTTGACTTAAAAGGGAGGAGCCGTTAAAATCTTCTAAAAAGCGGAGGGGGCAGATGGTTGAGGAGTTTGAGAGGGATATCGAGGCTTTTACTCAAGAGGAGACTCGCGAAGTCTATCTAGTAGGGGCCGGGCTGAAGGAGGAACTGGAACTGGCCCCCATCTATGAGCGGTACGCTCATCTCTTCAGTCTAGATGGCGTGAAACGGACTTTGGACCAGGCGATAGATAAGCGGACAAGATATATCGCTGAGTTTCTAACTCTGGGCTATCTAGAGAACAAGGTGAAGAGCCTCACCGAGCAGATCATCAACGCTATGCTTCGGGCGACGGTGGAATGGGATGGTGAGGAAGTGCCTTATATGAATTTGCCCATCCTCATAGCCAATGAAGCCCGGATGGAGAAGCGTCATGGCTTGGATGAATTGAGGCGCGAGGTGACAGCCACCGCCAACCCAGAACGAGGAGAGAGGTGGGAGAACCTCCATAGTGAAGCCGAAGGTCTGGGGTTCCCCAATTATGTAACTTTATGTGATCAACTGAGGGGGCTCAATCTAGCCTGGCTATCGAAGCAGATGCAGACCCTACTGGATGAGACTCAAGAGGTATATTTCTCTCATCTCGGCTTCTTCCTAGATAGTATGGGGGTGCCAGAGGCCGATGCCACTACCGCGGATATAGCCCATCTCTTCCGAGCACCTCAGTTCGACACCTTTTTCCCTCAAGAGGAGATGATCTCTTCGTTGGTGAACACCTTGGCTGGGGTGGGGATCGATCTCTATCAACAAGGGAACCTAGAACTGGACACTGAGCCTCGACCGCTCAAATCCCCGCGGGCTTTCTGCGCTCCCATCCGGGTGCCAGAGGAGGTGAAACTGGTCATCAAGCCCCAGGGGGGACGGGAGGATTACGAGTCTCTCTTTCATGAGGCCGGCCACGCTGAGCATTTCGTCAATACCCGGGCGGATCTTCCCACCGCCTTCCGGAGGATGGGCGATAACTCTGTCACCGAGGGGTACGCCTTCCTTTTGGCCTATCTTATGATCAATCGCCGCTGGTTAAGCCGCATTCTAGGGGTGGAGGATGGGCGGGAATACTTAAGGCTGGCCCTTTTCAACAAGCTCTATTTCCTCCGCCGATATGCTAGTAAACTCCTCTACGAGCAAGAACTCCACACCGACTTGGCCGGGGCGGAGAGGAGATACGTCTCTATCTTGGGTGAAAACCTGGGCGTGAAGATCGGGCCGGAGTATTACCTAGATGACGTCGATGATGCCTTCTATGTGGCCCAATACCTGCGGGCTTGGATCTTCGAGGTGCAGATGCACCGCTACCTAGAGGAGCGGTTCGGCTATCTTTGGTTCACTAGCCCGGAAGCGGGCCGTTACCTGGTTAGCCTCTGGCAGCAGGGCCAAGAGTTCACCGTCGATGAGTTGGCCGTGGATATGGGGTACGATGGCTTAGAGATCGAGCCCCTATTGGAAGAGTTAGCCTCCTTTTAGGCCTCTGGAGGCTTTAGGGGTAGAGGGTGGTCAGGTATAAGAACGTCCCCTCATCGTATGACTCTATCTCCTGAAGGCTAGTGATACCTAGGCGGTCGCCTATCTCCCACTCGCTTCCCCCT
>DMLA01000078.1 GCA_003453555.1 Chloroflexota bacterium
AGTGGGCATTAACGGGTTCGGTCGCATCGGGCGGCAGGTTTTGAAGGCCATTCTGGAGGAGTATCCCGAAACCCTGGAAGTGGTGGCCATCAACGACCTCTTCGATGTCAACACTAACGCGCACCTCTTCAGATACGACTCCAACTATGGCCGCTTCCCAGGCAGGGTGGAGGTCGAGGGCGAGGTTTTGGTGGTCAACGGCCACCAGGTCAAGAGTTTCGCCCAGCGCGACCCCAGCCAACTCCCTTGGGGAGATCTGGGCGTGGAGATCGTTGTGGAGTCAACCGGCGTCTTCCGCAGCGGCCCTCAGGCAGCCATGCACCTCCAGGCCGGGGCTAAGAAGGTGATCATCACCGCTCCAGCCAAGGAGGAGGATATCACCATCGTTCTGGGGGTCAATGAGGGGATGTACGACCCGGCAAAGCACCGTATTATCTCTATGGCCTCTTGCACTACCAACTGCTTGGCTCCTGCGGCCAAGGTAATCAACGATGAGTTCGGGATCGTCAAGGGGTTGATGACCACCATCCACGCCTACACCAGCGGTCAGCATCTCTTGGATATGGGGCATAAGGACCTGCGGCGTGCGCGGGCGGCGGCACTAAATATCGTGCCGACCACCACTGGAGCGGCTCGCGCCATAGGGGTGGTTATTCCAGAGTTGGCAGGGAAATTGGACGCTTTCGCCATACGGGTTCCCACTCCAACGGTCTCCCTCATTGACCTCACCGTCGAGATAGAGCGCGAGGCGACGACTGAAGAGTTGCTGGGAGCCTATAAGGCGGCGGCCGAAGGGCCCATGGAAGGCATTCTGGGCTACAGTGAGGAACCGTTGGTCTCGGTGGACTACAAAGGCGACCCTCGCTCCGGCATCATCGACGCCCAGTTCACCCGGACCTTGGGTGGTAACATGGTCAAAGTCGTCGCCTGGTATGACAACGAGTGGGCCTACTCGGTGCGCGTGGCCGATCTAGCCAACTTCTTGGCGGAGAAGGGGCTATAGTCCATCGTCTGTACGCGCACACGCTCTGCCTGCTCGTTCTGACAGGATAGAGGAACTATCGCAAGGGGGCGATGAGCCCCCTTTTTTCTCGGGCTATCTATGGCTGAGCCTTGCCAGAGTCAATGGCTGGCCAAGAGGAGTTTGCTAATCATATGAGATGTGGAGGGTAAGATGCGAATCGGGGTTCTCACTGGCGGTGGTGATGTCCCGGGCTTAAACGCGGCTATCCGGGCCGTGGCCAGGCGGGCTTTTCAATACGGCTACGAGGTTTTCGGCATCAAAAACGGATGGGCTGGCTTGGTGGAAGGGGGTCTCGAGCCCCTAACGCTGCGCAGCGTCTCTGGGATACTGCATGTGGGCGGTACTATCTTGGGCACCTCCCGCACCAACCCCTGCAAGTCGCCGGCCGATTTGGCGAGTTGTATATCCCATGTGCAAGAGACAGGCCTGGATGCCTTGGTGGTGATCGGGGGCGATGACACCCTGGGGGTGGCCCAAGTCTTATGTGAGGCTGGAGTTAAGATAGTGGGCATCCCTAAAACGATGGATAACGATGTGCCTGGGACAGACTATTGCATCGGCTTCAACACGGCGGTGACGGTGGTGGCCGAGGCTTGCGACCGGCTCCATACGACGGCTAGCGCCCATCATCGAGTGATGGTGGTAGAGGTGATGGGACGACACGCTGGATGGGTGGCCACCGTTGGCGGCCTGGCCGGCGGAGCAGACTTCATCCTCGTACCTGAGCGGCCTTGTGATCTTGACCTCATCTGCAAGCACATTAGGCGGCGGTGGGAAGAGCAGGGCAAGAGTTTCAGCATCATCGTGGCTTCCGAGGGAGCCGAGATCTATGAAGTGAAGGGGGAAGAAGAGTTAGGCGAAACCGACGAGTTCGGCCATGTGCGCTTAGACCGCCGGGATATAGGCAAGAACCTAGCCCGAGCGATAGAAGAAAGGACCGGGTTCGAGAGTCGAGCCGTGGTCCTAGGCCACATACAGCGAGGCGGCTCGCCCACGGTCTTCGACCGAGTGTTGGCTACTCGCTTCGGGGTGAAGGCGGTCGATCTGATCCAAGAGGGGCAGTTCGGCTGCATGGTGGCCCTGAGAGGCAACGAAATCGTCGCCTTACCCCTCACCGAGGTGACTGGACGAGCGAAGGAGGTCGATCTCAAACTGTATGATCTAGCCCAGATTTTCTACTGATTAGTACCGACCCACACCTGGGATAACATGATTGTGGGCTTCGCCCAAGGTTGGTGGGGCCAGTCCCAGAGTTGGTGGGGCCAGTTTCTCCCTTCTTCCAGAACAAGGTGTAAAAAGAGAGGATATGGACAAGAAGACGGTCAGGGATATCGACGTTAAGGGTAAGCGGGTCCTGGTACGAGTGGATTTCAACGTACCCTTAGCCGGGGGGGAAGTAGCCGATGACACACGCATCCGAGCTGCGCTCCCCACCATCCGGTATCTTTTGAACCAGGGGGCAGCGGTCATTCTGGTCTCTCACCTGGGCCGGCCCAAGGGCGAGGTGAGGGAAGATCTGCGGATGGACCCTGTGGCCCGGCGTCTCTCCGAACTTTTGGGTCAGGAAGTGGTCAAAGTGGACGACTGTATCGGCCCCGAAGTGGAGGCGGCCGCAGCCAGACTGAACTCCGGCGAGGTGCTTCTTCTGGAGAACCTCCGCTTCCACAAGGAGGAGGGGGAGAACGATCCGACTTTCGCTGCTAAGTTGGCGGCTTTAGCCGAAGTCTACGTGAACGACGCTTTCGGTGCGGCCCATCGGGCCCATGCCTCGGTCTCTGGCGTGCCGGCCTACCTGCCAGCCGTGGCCGGTTTCCTGATGGAGAAGGAACTGAACTTTCTGGGGGCGGCCCTGGAGAAGCCGGAACACCCCTTCGTGGCTATCCTGGGTGGGGCCAAAATCTCCGATAAGATCGGCGTTGTCGAGAACCTGCTGAGCAAGGTGGACGCATTGCTCATCGGCGGGGGGATGGCCAATACCTTCCTTAAGGCTCAAGGATACGAAGTGGGGGAGTCGTTGGTGGAGGAGGAGAGTCTTCCTTTGGCCCGGGAGATAGTGGCCAAGGCTGGCCAGAGGCTGGTGCTGCCCAGCGATGTAGTGGTGGCCGATGCGTTCCAGGCCCAGGCCCGGGCGAAGACAGTGGGTGTGGGTGAGGTGCCCGCTGGCTGGCGTATTATGGATATCGGTCCCCAGACCGTTGAACTCTTTGGGGAGAGGCTGGCCTTGGCCAAGACGGTGGTCTGGAACGGGCCGATGGGTGTCTTCGAGTTCCCCCGCTTCGCCCAGGGCACGGTGGCTATAGCCCAGAAGTTAGCTCAGATAGAGGCCATGACTATCATCGGGGGCGGCGACACGGCAGCGGCGGTGAGGCAAGCCGGTCAGGCCGATAAGATGAGCCACATCTCAACCGGTGGGGGGGCCAGCCTGGAGTTCTTGGAGGGCAAGACCCTGCCTGGGGTGGCGGCTCTGGAGGATAAGTGAGGGAGTTAGGGCACTGATAGTTTGGGGTCGGCTTGGGTTATAAGGTCAGAGGGGAGACTCAGCCATCACGCCTTCCTCCGACTCTTCTCATTGCACCTTTTTCCTTCGGATGATGAGTCCCCCGGACGATTCCGCAGACACTTATAGGCTTGCACGCCGATGCACTCCTCAGCGTACTGGCACCAATCGATGCCGGATGGTCCTCGATCCCTTCTTACTTCAGCCTGGCAATGGGGAGAGCGGGCAACTAGTTCGTCCGACCAGGTTTCCATCTCCTGGCCGCACTCTGGACAATCGACATATTCGGGCACCGCTTCCCTAAAGCGGATGGCATCCGTACATCCTTTATTGTTCTCAATAGGTCGCTTAGGCTCTGGACCTTGAGGGAGATTTTACCCTCTTTCTGGTAGAGGCCAAGAACCCCCTCTAAAACCCTGAAGAAGTGGTCACGATGTCTTGGCTCATCTACGAAAAACTATTGACACGAGGGTCTGCTTATGCTATTATAATATTAATCCGCGTTACTAACACGTGTTAAAACCATGCATGCTCAAAGGCGAGTAACTAGCAAAGATGTGGCCGAGCGGGCCGGCGTATCTAGAACCACGGTCTCCTTCGTCCTCAACAATGTTCCCGGCGTACGGATAAGTGAGGGGACCCGGCAGAAGGTACTACACGCCGCGCGGGAACTCAACTACTACCCCAACGCCGCGGCTAGAAGTTTAGCCAGCCGCAAGACCCGCCGCATCGGCTTGGTCCTCTGTCAAAGTCCAGAGCGGATCTTTGTCGATGCCTTTCTTCCAGGGGTACTTCGAGGCATTGGCGATATGGCCCAAGCCCAAGAGTTTGGAGTGTTGCTCCAATCAGTGGAGAACGTCGCCCAACCCGATGCCTATACCCACCTAGTAGGGGAGAAACAGATCGACGGCATCATCCTCTCCGGCCCCCGTTCCGACGATGGTCAACTCTTGGCTTTGAGAAAGGAGGGTTTCCCCGTGGTGCTCCTAGGTCAATTAGAGGGGAGCGGGGTACCCTTCGTGGACGTGGACAGCGTCGGGGGGGCTAGACTGGCGGTGGAGCACTTGATAGAACATGGCCACGAACGCATAGGCCTCATCACCAACGCCCCACCCCAATATACGGCCAGCGCGCAACGGGAACGGGGATACAGACAGGCTTTGGAGGAACATGGACTCACGTATGATCGAGGCTTAGTGTGCTGCGGTGACTTCAACGAGGAGAGCGGCTGGCGTGCCATGTCTGAACTCCTGGAGGTCGTCCCCCCTCCCACTGCGGTCTTCGCCGCCAGTGACCTAGTAGCCTTCGGGGCTATGGAAGCGGCAAAGGCGCGAGGGCTAAAGATACCTCATGACCTGGCTTTGGTCGGTTTTGACGATGTGCCCCTGGCCCGTTACGTAGACCCCCCCTTGACCACTATTCGCTTACCGGCATATGAGTTGGGGGCCGGTGCAGGGCGGATGTTGCTCGGGCTGATTAAAGGTGAAGAGGTAAAAGATACCCAGCTGTTCCTGGAGACCGAGTTGGTTGTTCGGGACTCCTGCGGAATCCACGAGGGAGCAACTCTTGAGAGATCGGTGTGATCCGAAGAGGAGGATAGTTCGAGGAGACGGAACTGGCGCACACCACAAGCGGTTTGCCAGTTCCGAGGATGCTAGAAACGACGACCTCGGTTTTCGCTGTGTTCGTTAGCCTGGGACCTATTCCCTTGTCCATTAGGCAAGTCCTCAGGCGATAGCCCAATAGAAAGGAGGGATGGCTTTCGAAGAGAATGACGACGGCGTTCTGAAGTGGTTCTACGCTCCAAAGGAGGAGAGAAAAGATGTCTAAGAGAACAACATGTTTGGTTCTGGCAATCGCCCTGCTACTGAGCCTTGGCTTGAGCGTGGCTAGCGCTGCCCCGTTAGAGCAAGAGGAAATCTACACGGTGAAGTTGGGCGACACCCTGTGGGACATAGCGGAGAAGTACTTTGGCAGCGGTTTTGCCTACAAGGCCATCGTCGCCGCCACCAGGGAAAAGGCCATGGAGGACGAAACCTTTACCTACATCGTGGAGCCAGGGCTTATCCATCCCGGCCAGAAGTTCTGGATCCCCAGTGCGGAGGAGGCCACGGCCTACCTGGAGGCACTACGCATCGGGGGCGTAGTGAGCGTGCTGGGAGTATGGGGCGGCGATGAGGCTAGGTCCTTCCACGCAGCGGTGGCTCCTTTCACTGAGGAGACGGGCACTGAGGTGGCTTTCGAGGGCACCCGTGACCTGCCCGCTGTGTTGACCACCCGTGTAGAGGCTGGCAACCCGCCCGACCTGGCCATCCTCCCTAACCCTGGCCAGATGCATGAGTTAGCCGCGGCGGGCGAACTCGTGGACATCAGCGCCTTCATGGACATGGACCAACTACAAAGCGACTACGCTCAGTCCTGGATCGATCTAGGCTCCTACGAGGGTATGCTCTATGGCATATTCTACAAGGCGGCTATCAAGAGTCTGGTCTGGTATAGTCCGGCGGCCTTCGAGGCGAAAGGCTACACCGTGCCCACCACCTGGGACGAACTGACCGCCCTCTCGAACCAGATCGTGGCTGATGGCGGCGTCCCCTGGTGCCTCGGCATCGAGAGCGGTGCCGCCAGCGGCTGGCCAGCCACCGACTGGATCGAGGACATCATGCTCCGCACCGCGGGGCCCGACATCTACGACAAGTGGGTGAATCACGAAATCCCCTGGACCGATGCCGCTGTCAAGACCGCCTGGGAGTACTTCGGGCAGATCGCTAGGAACGAGGCCTACGTCTACGGCGGCACCACCGGCGTGCTGACCACTTTCTTCGGAGACTCGCCAGCCCCGATCTTCGACGATCCGCCGGGATGCTACATGCACCGCCAGGCCTCCTTCATCACCGGCTTCTTCCCCGAGGGCGTGACCGAGGAAGACTACGCTTTCTTCCCCTTCCCCTCCATCGATCCGGCTTATGGGATCCCAGCCCTGGGTGGGGCCGACTTGGTCGTGATGTTCAACGACACGCCCCAGGCCCGCGCTTTGATGGAGTACCTGGCTTCGCCTGAGCCTCAAGAGATCTGGGCGGCGCGGGGCGGGTTCCTCTCACCCAACAAGCGGGTGAGCCTAGATGTTTACCCCGACGCCACCACTCGCAGTATGGCCCAGGCCCTGACCAGCGCTGAGGTCTTCCGCTTCGACGCTTCCGACCTGATGCCTGCTGCCGTGGGCTCTGGCTCCTTCTGGACGGGGACGCTGGACTATGTCAGTGGCCAGGATCTAGACTCTGTTCTGGCAACTATCGAAGCCAGCGCGGTTGAAGCCTACAAATAGGAGCGGTTGATCCGAGTAGGAACTGAGGCAACCCGTCCACACGGGCGGGTTGCCTCATCTTCCTAACCGTGAGGTGGGGGGGTAAGAGCATGAATGTCCCGGATTGGAGGCTTTAGCCGGTTCTTTGCCGCCTAAAGGCTCTACTTCAACAATTATCAGCTGTGATGCAGGGGGGAGAGATGGGGGCCTTCATAAGCCAAGTATTTAGAACGCTCCTGGCCATTGTCATCGGGGTGGGCGGGATAGTTGCCTTCTTCCTGGGCCTGGAGTTCCTGATAAGGTTCCTCCCGGATAGGACACAGGAGCGAGTGCGACCCTGGGTCTATGTGGGGCCACTGCTCTTGATACTGACGTTCTTCCTCGTCTACCCGACGCTTAACACCCTATACCTCAGCTTCCGAGACAGAAACTCTGAGGTGTTTGTGGGCTTGGACAACTGGGTCTACGCCTTCACCAGCCACGCTATGCTCATATCTTTCAGGAACAACGCCCTCTGGCTCGTGGTGTTCACAGCGTTGACCGTTTCCCTGGGGCTGGTTCTAGCCGTCCTTCTCGATCGGGTCCGCTATGAGGCGGTGGCTAAATCGATCATCTTCCTGCCCATGGCCATCTCCTTTGTGGGTGCGGGGGTGATATGGAAGTTCGTATACGCGTTTCGACCAGCCGGTCAGCCCCAGATCGGGGTCCTCAACGCGGTAGTGAACACCTTGCTCGGCTTTCAACCTATCGGGTGGTTGATAGAGAGAGCGGTGAACAACTTCGCGCTCATCGCCGTTGGGGTCTGGATCTGGACCGGCTTCTGCATGGTGATCCTATCCGCCGCTTATAAAGGCATCCCCCGAGAACTCCTGGAGGCCGCACGAGTGGATGGAGCGAACGAGTGGCAACTATTCTGGGGCGTCACTCTACCCATGATGAAGTCCACTATCGCGGTGGTAGCCACCACCATGGTCATCAACGTGCTCAAGATCTTCGATATCGTCTACGTTATGACCAACGGCAATTTCGGCACCGAGGTGATAGCCAACCGCATGTATAAGGAGATGTTCCACTTCCGGGAGTTTGGGCGCGCCAGCGCCATCGCTGTGATCCTACTCTTGGCCATTATCCCTATCATGGTGGTCAATATCCGCCGCTTTCAGGAACAGGAGGCCATACGATGAACACCCGGCTGAGAAAGGCCTTATCAAATGCACCGCTGCACATAGCCGTCGTGGGCATCGCTTTGATCTGGTCATTGCCCTCGGTGGGGTTGCTGATAAGTTCATTCCGACCTCGGAATGACGTCCTCGGTTCCGGCTGGTGGACGGTCTTTCAGCATCCTTTCGACTTCACGCAGTTCCAGTTGGACAACTATATCCATGTCCTCACCACTGAGGGCATGGGGCGGGCTTTCCTCAACAGCCTGACCATCTCCATCCCTTCTACGGTCATCCCCATCGCTGTGGCGGCCTTTGCGGCGTACGCTTTCGCCTGGATGGAGTTCCCTGGGCGACAGACGCTCTTCGTGGTAGTGGTGGGCCTCTTAGTGGTTCCCCTCCAGATGACCCTCATCCCCCTCCTGCGGGTGTACAACCGGCTGGGGCTGGCTGGCACCTTCCTTGGAATCTGGCTGGCGCACACCGGCTACGGCCTGCCTTTTGCCGTCTACTTACTGCGCAACTTCTTCGGCACACTGCCCAAAGACCTCTTCGAGTCAGCCTTCATAGATGGCGCATCCCATCTCACGGCCTTCTTCCGCCTGGCGCTGCCCCTCTCCATCCCAGCCCTTGCTTCCCTGGCCATCTTCCAATTCCTCTGGGTCTGGAATGACCTCCTAGTGGCGCTCATCTACCTGGGAGGAACCGAGGCGGTAGCACCGCTGACCCTCAAGATGGCCAACTTGGTGAACTCC
>DMLA01000114.1 GCA_003453555.1 Chloroflexota bacterium
GACTATCAGGCCGCCGCCTGGCTCATGGCGGTCTATCTACGGGGGATGAACAAAGAGGAGACGATACACCTCACCAAGGCCATGGCCCGTTCCGGCCGAGTGCTGAATCTCAAAGAGGTGGCTCCTTTCGTGGTGGACAAGCATAGCACGGGCGGCGTGGGCGATAAGACCACTTTGGTGGTAGCCCCTCTGGTGAGCGGTTGTGGGGTGCCCGTAGGCAAGATATCGGGCCGAGGGCTGGGCTTCAGCGGAGGGACGCTGGATAAACTGGAATCGTTCGCTGGCTTCACCTCTCAACTGGATGCGGATCGCTTCTTAGGCAACTTGGCTCGGTACGGCATCGTAGTGGCGGGACAGACGGAGGAGTTGGCTCCTGCCGACGGGATGCTCTACGCCTTGCGGGATGTCACGGCCACGGTAGGCTGTATCCCCCTCATCGCCTCCAGCATTATGAGCAAGAAGTTGGCTGGCGGAGCCGACGGCATCGTCCTCGATGTGAAGGTAGGACGAGGAGCCTTCATGAAAACCGCGGAAGAAGCCGTTAGGTTGGCTCAGGCGATGGTGGAGATCGGGGAAGGGGTAGGGCGAAGGGTCTCGGCGGTCATATCGGATATGAGCCAACCTTTGGGTTATGCAGTGGGAAACGCCTTGGAGGTAAAGGAGGCGATCGACACTTTGAAAGGCTCCGCCCCCCCGGATTTCTGGGAACATTGCTTGGTCATCGCCACTCATATGCTCATGCTGACCGGTAGTTATGACCAAGAAGCAGCCCAAGAGGCCCTGAAGGCCACCCTCCAGTCAGGGAGAGGGTTGGAGAAGTTCAAGGATCTTGTGGTGGCCCAAGGGGGCAATCCAGCACCCATCGACGACCCGATGCTCCTCCCCCAAGCCCCTCTCCAACACCCTGTAACTGCACCTCGTGCTGGCTATATCGCGGCTCTCGATGCCCAGGAGGTGGGAATGGCCGCGATGCGGCTGGGCGCGGGACGAGCAAAGAAGGGAGAGCCCATCGACCACGGTGTAGGGATAGTGCTACACGGGAAGATCGGCGATCATGTGGAAAAGGGCGAAAAGATCTTGACCGTTCATGCTCGGAGCGAAGAGGCGGCCCAAGAGGCGGAAACGCGCCTCTTAGGTGCCTACGTCTGGAGTGAGGAGCCGGTAGAGCCTCCGCCCCTGATTCGCCGCATCATCCCCTGGTCTGGTAGGTGACCAGATGAGACCCCGGCTCTTATTAATAACGCTCCTTTTTCTTCTCCTTGGTTGTGGGAGCGGCCTAGCCTCTTCCCCCTCTCTCTCTTTCAAGTGGGCTTGGGCATATAAGACAGGTGACTATATCCGCTCCACCCCCGTTGTGGCTCAGGGTCTGGTCTTCGTAGGCTCCGACGATAACTACCTCTACGCCCTCGATGCCAGAACCGGCGACCTCAAGTGGCGCTTTCAAGCCCAGGATAACGTCTCCTCCCCCTTTGTCTGGGGCCATTTGGTTTATGCAGGCTCTTGGGATCATAGCCTCTACGCCCTAGAGCTCTCGACAGGCGAGTTAAGGTGGAGGTACGAGACCGAGGGGTGGATCACGTCCCGCGCGACAGCAGCCGGTGACCTGATCTATGTGGGCTCCACCGACGGCTACCTCTACGCTCTTCAGGCTGAGAGCGGGGAACTAATCTGGCGGTGGGGGCCGGTAGGCCCTATCAACTCCTCCCCTGCCCTGGAGGGAGAGACTATATTCTTCGGCTCCGATGACAACTACCTCTATGCCCTCGATGCCAGAACCGGCGACCTCAAGTGGCGCAGTCAAACTGGAGGCTTTGTACGCTCATCACCTGCCCTCTCCCAAGGACTGCTCTATGTGGGCTCTGAAGATGGGCGTCTCTACGCCCTTCGGGTGAAAGATGGGAGGCTGGCCTGGGTGCAGGAGACGGGTTTCGCCATCAACTCCTCACCCTTGGTCGAGGAGGGTATCGTCTATGTGGGGTCTAACGATGGCTGCCTCTACGCTTGGCAGGCCAAAAGGGGCGAGCCTCTTTGGCGCTACTGCGCCGATGGGCCTATCCGCTCCTCTCCCATCATCTTCAAAGGTGTGCTCTTCCTCGGCTCCAATGATAACAAACTGTACGCTCTGAAAGCCAAGAGCGGCACTCTCCTTTGGAGGTACCCCACGCGGGGTGATCTATCGACCCCCGTTATCTATGAGGATCTCCTCTATGTGGCTTCCCTCGACGCTCGGCTCTACGCTTTTCGGATAGTAGGTGAATGAGATGGGTTGTGTGCGCCGCATCACTATCTTGGTCATAACCATGCTAGGCCTGAGTATCCTGGCCTTGCCTATGCAAAGGGCTTCCGTGGGGCCACCCCAACTCATCTATGAGGAGGCCCAAGAGGCGGACCTCGTCACCGCCCAGGCTCTCTACTGCCGCTTAAGTGAGGGTTTCCCAGAGATAAGCGAATACTTTCTTCTGGCTAGCGCCCGGGCCGCTATGCCCGATGTGGAAGCGGTACAAGAACTGAAGAGTATAATCGACTATCGTCCCCACAGCCCAGCCGCCTTCGAGGCTCATCTGATCCTGGCCCGCTACTACGCCTCCCTAGGGGACAAAGAAGCGGAAGGCGAATATAAAAGGGCCCTGGAACTTGAGAGTTCCCTGGCCCTATGCCTGGAGTTCGCCCGATATCTGGAGAAGGAAGGACGAACTGAAAAGGCGTACCAGGAGTATAAGGCGCTCCTCTCCTCCTATCCCGCTGCCTTCGTGGATATGCGTAGGACCGCCACCGACCCCCTCGTCCTGGCCTCTGATCTCAACGCCGCTCTCTACTTCAGTGACGCTTTGGAGTCCCTCCGCTTGCTAGATGAGCCAAACTCTCTGCGAGCCCGAGCATTAGAGGGGCTGGGGCGCTACGAGGAGGCCAAAACCGAATATCAAGCCTGGCTCGAGGGGAATCCAGAAGATGAGGTAGCGCGCCTGGGCTTGGCGCGCACCCTGGCTCGCCTGGGCTATGTCGAGGAAGCCCTAGAAGAATACCGAAAGGTGGACAGTTCGGAGAGTTTACTGGCTCAGGCGGAACTCTTGGAGGCTCTCGAGCCAGAAGAGGCTTTGGAGATATACCGAGACCTCCCCTACCCCTATGGCTGGTGGAGAGGTGCCACCCTTTTGGAAAGGGAAGAGCGGCTAGCGGAAGCGTTGCCCCTCTACTCTCGCCTAGCCCGCTCGGCTACCCCCCTGGCCGACGATGCCGCCTACCGGGTGTACCTCTTAGCCCAAAGGGTGGGAGACCCCGAGGCTCTAGATGAAGCCTCCGCTCTCCTCAGGGAGTTGGAGCCTAGCTACTTTGCTCTCTTGGCTCAGAATCAGGGGTTCTCCTCTGTCGTGGCCCCTCTCCCTCCCGACGGCGAA
>DMLA01000089.1:0-1876 GCA_003453555.1 Chloroflexota bacterium
AATTTTTTGGGCTTTTTGGAAACATATGCGCAAGGAGTCTTGCGGTGAAGCTAACCGGTCGCCAAAAGGAGTTTTTGAGCTCCTTTCTTGACCTATATCAAGAGGCCCAGCACCCTCTTCATTACTCCGAGGTTGGCGCGAGGCTACGAGTGAGCCCGGCCACGGCGTATGATATGCTGCGTCTCCTTGAGGGTCGGGGCTTGGTGAGCTCAGAGTACGTGTTGCCTGAGAGGGCAGGTGCAGGGCGCTCTAGCATCTTCTTCTTCCCGACACAAAGGGCCGTGTCATTGATGACCGAGCTGGCTGGGGCGGACTGGGACGCGAAGGAATGGACCCAGGTCAAGGAGCGGATTCTGCAGGCCCTTCGAGAGGGTGAGGGGACAGACTATCAAGACCTGCTTGAGGAGATACTGCTCCGCATCCCGGAGCGGAAGTCGCCGATGCTCTATGCCGCCGAAATGATCACTGCTGTGCTGCTGAGTGTGCACCAGTTGAAGGAGAAAGCCAGAGTGAGTGGACTGCTTCACAATCTTCGCCAGGTAGGGTTACCTGAGGAGGTTGCGCTGGGCGCACTGGGAGGTTTGACGTTGGGCCTCTCTCTGGTGGAGCGGGCCAATCGCCGCATCACTTCTCTGCTTTTGTCATACTCACAAAAATATCATGAGCACCTGGGGGAACTGAGCGTTGAAAGTAAGAAGAATTTGTGGGATTTTGCTCAGGAGGTCATGAGAATCGTGGGTGCTTGAGCACTCTCTTTTTAAGCCAATTTCTCGGTCTTTTTGGTTTCAATGGTCTTCCTGGGGGAGATAGGGACTGCCGCATGGCTCGTCGATTTCACAAGGAGCGGCCGGCGGAGCACCGAGCGCAGAGGCTTGTGCTCCTTGTGAATCAAGGCTTGGCAATTCGAGGCGATGTCCTGGGAAAGAGCCAAGGCCAGAGGCCAAGAACCCAGTCCATTGCGATGGGTTGAGCAAAGGTCGAGGTAGAATTGGCCGTCTTCCGTTGGCGGCATGTGATTTGATCGTAAAACAAAAGGAGCAAAGGAGGCGAGAAGATGCGGGATCTAGTAGAAGGAAGCATCCTCATGGGACTCGGTGCTCTCAGCCTGACTCGAGAGAAGGCAGAGAGAATCGTGTCAGAACTGGTGAGGCGAGGGGAGGCGCACGGTGATGAAACCAGAAAGTTGGTCGATCAGTTGGTGGCTCGGGGCGAAGAGGAGCGCAGGGCAGTGCGGAAGCTGCTCGAGGATGAGTTGGCGGATGCGTTGGCCCGGATGGGGCTAGCGCGCCAGAAGGATGTGGAAGCCCTGGGGAAGAAGATCGACCGCCTCATGAAAAAACTGCAGGCTGAGTAGACCACAAGGTTACCTTGAAGGGGGGAACCATGGCTTTAGTGGCCAGCGCGTTGAGGAGAGTGATTTCGACCATGGACCCAGCTGATCTCGAAGGGCTGCTGGACCATGCCCTTGAGCGCATTCTTGAGAGCCTGGATAAGGAGGGGAGAATGGCCTTTACTCAGCGGGTGGTGGAGAACAGCGTGACTCGATTGCTCGTCGACATGGATCGCGCAGAGAGGGCCAAACTGATGAACGATCTCTTGCCCAGGCTTCTCCGGGAGTTTCCCCTGGGCGATCTGGACATCTTTGGAGCACTCTCCCTTGGTGATCGAGAGTGAGCCTATTGAGGAGGTCGATGGTGATGGATAAGCAGATATCAAAGAAGAGTAAGTCCCAACCGGAGGTGAAGCATTGCCAGTTCTTGGAGTCAGATCGGCATAAGAGCGATAGCCCTCCGGATCGTTGTGCTATCGGCGTGAACTATTACTCCGTTGGCCGGAACCGGGAACTTTGCCACATGTGTCCGATGCTGGAGATCGG
>DMLA01000089.1:2298-26522 GCA_003453555.1 Chloroflexota bacterium
CAGAATTGCCAGATCTTGAGGGCTGTTGGAGTTGCCCAGAGCGCACACCAGCCAATGGGTGAGGGGGAGCAACTATGGGAAAGGTGGCTGTTGTTACCAGCAGCATGGCCTGTCTGCCCCAAACGTTCATAGACCAGTATCAGATTCATATCATCCGTCCTTTTGTGGTCTGGGGTGGGGAGAGTTTTCGCGATGGAGCAGACCTGACCCCTACGGAGTTCTATCGCAATCTCAAAGAGAGCAAGGTCTTACCTACTACTGCCACTCCATCGCTGGGGGAGTTCGTTGATGCATACAACGAAGCAGGCCGTGGGGCCGAGGCCGTGGTCGCTATTCACGTCTCTAGAGAACTAAGCTATATGTACGAGTTGGGAGGGCAGGCCGCAAGGGAGATCAGTTCAGTGCCCGTTCAGGTGATCGATTCTCGTAGCGTGGCCATGGCCATGGGCTTTGTCGTCCTGGCGGCGGCGAGGGCCGCTGCTGATGGAGCCGGAGTCCAAGAGGTCACTGAGGCAGCTCAGGCGGTGATCCCCAAGATGAATCTCTTTTTCGTGGTGGACACCCTGGAGTATCTCCACCGGAGCGGGCGGATCGGCGGGGCAGCGGCCTTGGTGGGCTCAGTTATTCAGGTGAAGCCGATCCTTTACCTCACAGAGGGGAAGATCGATGTCCTCGAGAAGCCACGAACGAAGGGACGGGCTGTCCGCCGCATGGTGGAGATCATGGCCGAGAGGACAGAAAAGAGCCCCGTATACGCTTCCATATTGCATGCCGATGCCTTGGAGAAAGCCCAGGAACTGCGGGATGTGGTGGCTTCTCGCTTCGATTGTTTCGAACTCTATATCACCGATATAACTCCCGTTGTAGGGGTTCACGCCGGCCCGGGCACGCTGGGGCTCGCCTTCTATACAGGAAACTAATCTCTGGAAACCGAGGAGGTACGATGAGCACTTTAGGGGACATCGCGGCTAGCCAAGCGATCAGGACATTCCTTGCTTTTCTCAGCCGGGCATCTGTACGAGATGTAGAGAGGCTGCTCTTCCTGGCGGAGAAAGCGGCTCCCGACGAGGGAGCCAAGGAGCAGATGAGGTCTATTCGGCGATTGTGGCGGGAGGGGCATCCCCTCGCCCAACTGGTGCAAAGGGTTCTGACTGAGTTGAACCCGAATTGTCGCGCTCGCTTAGTGACCAATCTATTAGTTAATGCCGGCTGGCTCGGTGGCAAGCGGAGGGGCTCTTGGAGGGAGAAGGAGGGTTTGCATGTGCCTTTCACTTACCTAATCAGCCCCACTATGCGTTGCAACCTACGTTGCGCGGGCTGCTACGCTGGCCAATACAGCCTAGAGGACGATCTACCACCGGAAGTCATCGACCGGGTTTTGACCGAGGGAGAGGAACTCGGCATCTACTTCGTCACCATCCTCGGAGGAGAACCCTTCATCCGCAAAGATATGTGGGCCATCTACGAGAAGCACAGCGACATCGTCTTCCAGGTCTACACTAATGGCTGGGCCCTGAACGACGAAGTGGTGGACAGATTGGCAGGGTTAGGCAACGTCGTGCCCGCCATTAGCCTGGAGGGTTTCGAGGAGGAGACGGACACTCGACGGGGCAAGGGCACCTTCCAACGCATTATGGAGGCCATGGATCGCCTGCACCAAGCGGGCGCGCCTTTCGGCTTCTCCTCGATGGTGACCCGACAGAATCTGGAGACGATCATCAGCGATGAGTTCAACAACATGTTGGTGGCCAAAGGTTGTTTCTTCGGCTGGCACTTCTTATATATGCCGGTTGGTCGAAATCCAGATCTGAGCCTGATGCCGACACCCCAGGAGAGGAACCGGCTACGCACTGAGGGGGCAGCCCGCATCCGCGATACTAAACCGCTCTTCGTGGTCGATTTCTGGAACGACGCCCCGTACGTGGACGGCTGCATCGCTGGGGGGAGAGACTATTTCCACATCAACTCCCACGGCGATGTGGAGCCCTGCATCTTCTGCCATTTTGCAGTGGATAACATAAAGGAGAAGGGCCTGCGAGAGGTGCTCCGCTCTCCTTTGTTCTTGGCCATCCAGTCTCGCCAGCCCTATAGCCCGAACACGCTGCGCCCCTGTATGTTGATCGATCACCCTTGGGTCTTCCGGGAGATATACGCTGAAACCAGTCCTTACCCCACCCATCCAGGGGCAGAGAGCCTGGTGACCAGCCTCTGCGCAGGCTTGGATGTTTATTCCCGAGGGAGTGCAAGGGTGCTGGACCCGGTTTGGCAGGAGGAATACATGGCCAAGGGCTTCGGCTCTCAACGAGAGGCTGTGAGCAAGGCAGGGGGAGCCGCTTGAGCCTTTCGGCTGCGAACGAAATCAGAGAGGCAGCCTGGCCATTGAGAGTTGTCTCAATTGGGCAGCAGAGGGAGAACGCTATGGAAGAGTTGGCAATCGACACGGCGACGGTGAGCGGAGACTTAGTAATATTCATCCTGCATGAGGTACGGCGACTCAATCGGCATGGAGCCATAGTAGGGCTGAGTGGAGGCATCGACTCAACTGTGGTTGCTGTCCTGGCAACGTGGGCGCTGGGTCCTGAGAAAGTGTTGGGCTTGATCATGCCCGAATTGGACAGCGCTCCAGAGAGCAAACGGTATGCCATCACTCTCGCTAGGCAGCTGGGTATCCGGTGGAAGACAGTGGGCCTCACTAAGACGCTGGCTCTCATCGGGATCTACAGGAAGGTGCCCCTGTGGCTTCTAGGGATGCGGCGGTTGAAAGCGGGCATGGTGAGGCGTTACTGGGAGGGGTTCGCAGAGGAACTGGCCGAGGGGGAAACGCCCTTCTCCGCCCTCATGGTGGGAACCAAAGGGTTACGAGGTCCTTGGCTTGACGAGGCTGTGGCCTACCATCGCGTGAAAGTCCGGCTGCGGACGCTGCTCCTTTATTACTATGCAGAACTGAACAACCTGCTCGTCCTCGGGACCTGCAACAAGACGGAGAAGATGATCGGTTTCTTCGTCAAGTATGGAGATGCCGCTGCCGATACAGCGCCACTGGAGGGGTTGTACAAGACTCAGGTGAGGGAACTAGCCACATTTCTACCCATTCCAGAGGAGATCATGGTCAGGCCGCCTTCTCCTGACCTCTTACCAGGAATTACCGATGAGTATGCTATGGGGCTGACCTATGAGACCTTAGATCGGATATTGTGGAGGCTTGAGAGAGGGATGGGTAGAGAGGCGATTGCGGCTGATCTAGGACTGGATGTGTCCCTCGTAGAGTATGTGGAGAAACTGATTCAACGCTCGGAGCACATGCGCTCTCCTCCGGAGAGCCCACTTCTCCGGCATCTTCAATCCTTGGAAGGAGAATGATATGAACCCCATCGCCTTTAGAATAGGTCCCTTCGCCGTCCACTGGTACGGACTCCTTATCCTGGCAGGGGCCTTGGCCGGCGCCCTCGTGGCCACGAGAGAGGCAAAGAGACAGGGGCTCGACCCCGATCACGTCTGGAACGGGTTGCTCCTCATCTTGATCTTCGGTCTCATCGGCGCCCGGCTATACCACGTCTTCTCAAGCCCAGCCGTCGGAGTAGGGTGGGAGTATTATCGGCAACATCCGATAGAGATAGTGGCCTTCTGGCGGGGAGGGTTGAGCGGTTTGGGCATATTTGGTGCTGTGGTCGGGGGAATCGTTGGCCTCTACATCTATACCAGGCTCAATAAGTTGGATTTCTTAACCTGGCTTGATGTCGGAGCGCCAAGCCTGATCTTGGGCCAAGCCATCGGTCGCTGGGGCAACTTCTTCAACCAAGAACTATACGGGTACCCAACCAACCTACCTTGGGGCATCTACATCGATCCCCCCCACCGATTGCCCGGGTTTGAGAACTACGAACGCTTTCACCCCACCTTTCTCTACGAGTCCCTTTGGAACTTGATCGTCTTTTTCTTGCTCATCTTTGTTGGCCGTCGCTGGGGCCACCTTTTGCTGAAGGGAGATTTATTTCTTCTATACGGTATTCTATACCCCCTAGGGCGGTTCTTTGTGGAGATGCAACGGCCGGACGCATGGGCGATCAACGGTATTCCGGTGGCCCAGTTGATCTCCGTTGCCGCCATCTTGATCTGTGGAGGGGTCACCCTTTCCCGTCACAAGATCGCTCGCCATAGTCCATAGGGTTGACTTCTGGATGAGAGGCCCCCAGCGTTCTCTTTGAGGTGCAGATGAGTTCCCTCCCTCGTTCCATTCCCAGGAATAAAGAGATCCGATGGCTGTGTGGCGCACAGTTCAGCTCCCTGACGGCCACCTATGCTCTCTACCTTGCCTCTATAGCTTTGGTTGAGGATATGACCCATTCCAGCACACAAATGGGGGTTGTGCTCTTCTTCTCCACTCTGCCGGGGCTACTCTTTGGGCTGGTGGCAGGTACCGTGGTGGATCGGCGGGAGAGGGGAGGGGAGGACGATGAGCAACTATTGGAGATCGAGACTCAGAGGCTCAAAGAGGCGCAGGCGAAAGCCGTGATGAGGTACGAGGAACTCAAGGATCAACAACTCAGAATCTCTCAACTGACTGAGTAGATGGAGAGCATCGAGACTTGCAGTGACTGGGCAAGTCGAAACCTGGAGAGGCTGGATTTTGACCAGAAGCGCCTCATGTTGGAGGCCCTAGACGTTCAAGTTATCGTGGACGGCAAGAAGGTTATGATTAGAGGCTTTTTGCCCATTGGGAGCCCATCATTTTTCCCTGCGTCCTCTACACCAAGATGTAGGGATCCCAGGGAAAAACAGCCCACCATTGCCTTTGAGTTGGCGGCAACACTGGGGTGACGCTGGGACTAGCCACGATATGACAGGGAGGGAGATTCTTCGGGAACGCCCACGAGGAGATAGCCGCAAGGAGTGCTTGATATGAGAGACCGATTGGCCTGCGAGGAGATCGAACTGGTTCCTTAGGGGCCAGTTTGCTCAGTTCACCCGATTATGGGACGGGTAGATCATAGGTGGAAGCCCTCTTTGTAGAAGCGCCAGGTTCACGGTGAGCCTTTTTATAGGAAAGATGAAAACCTTGGTTTTTGTACACTGTCATCTGAAAGCATTACCCCGGATTCCCCCCCAAGAAGCTCCTTCATCTCGTGTCGGGGCTGGCCTCAACTCATAACTGAATCAACTCGATACTAGATGACCGTGAGGCTCCCTTCAAGGCTGTGTTAGCGGAAGACGACGCAGTCGGTTTCTGTTGAGACACCTCGGACCTGACATCAATATGTGTCCTGCTTCACCTAAGTTCAGAGAGTTGGAGGGCTAATCTTTGCGGTAAACAAAAACCAGTCTCACCGCTTATGAGATAAGGCGGATTTGCCTGGGGGGTTGGTGCCGTGGAGTGAGTTCTGCTATACGCCAATCCGAAATAGGGAGGTGGATAAGCAACTCTGTGGCCGCGGCCCAAACCAGGAAGAGCGCCGTACTAGGGAAGGGTGGGCAATTTGTTGAACGGGGCCTGCATCACGTCGTGCAGCTCCTTGAATAGGTCGAAGAGATAATCGTACCGATCAGCGAGGGTTGTATCGGGCAAGAACTCCCTGGCTAGTCGCACCGTCCGATCTGCTCCACTCCGCTCATCTGGATAGACGCCGGCGCCCACACCGGCCAAGATTGCAGCTCCTAGCATTCCTCCCTCAAAGTTCTCGAACGTGACAACACGCTTCTGGTAGATATCCGCCTTCAGCTGAGACCAAAGATCGCTTCGGGCACCCCCACCCGTGGTCCGGACCTCTTCTACATGAGTTCCGGCGGCCTCGATGATTTCCAGGGGGCGACGCAATTCGAAACAGACGCCTTCCATGATGGCCCGTACAACGGCACCCTTGCCATGGCCAGGGGTCAACCCAAAGAACACTCCCCTTGCAAATGGAGTGCCCAGCGTACGCTCTCCGAGGAGATAGGGGAAGAACAACAATCCGTTACATCCGGGTTCTACCTTGGCCGCCTCTGCGTCTAAGAGACTGTACACGTGACTCCGGGTTTCTTCAGCTTTCCGTGTTTCCTCTTGACAGAATGAGTCCTTGAACCACTTCAAAGCGCCTCCGCCCGAGTCCGTTATCCCGAACGGGATCCAACCGGGCATCGCGTGGTGCAGGTTCATAAGACGATCATCCAGCACCGGTCTATCTGCGAATACAGACAGATGTGAGGCCGTACCGGTGATATCACACGCCCGGCCCACCTCCGTTATGCCGGCAGCGAGTAGCGTGCAGAGCATGTCGCCGCCCCCAGCTACAACGGGCATCCCTTCCCTGAGACCAGTTTGTTGCGCTGCTTCCTTGGTCACCTTACCGATCACGCCTGACGAGGGATAGATGTCGGGCAGCTTGTTCATATCGATATCCAAGAGATCTACCAATTTCTCGGACCAGATCTCGTGCTGGGCATCCATCAGAAAAGCCCCTGATGCTTCCGAATAATCTGTAGCAGCGACACCGGTCAAGCAATAATTGACGTAATCTTTGGGCACTAGGAATTTCCATGTCTTCGCATATAGCTCCGGCTCAAAGCTCTTCAACCATTTGATCTTGAAACCGAACCAGGAGGGAGCGGCAGGACTGCCGGCGATGCGATAGGCGGAGGGTGCTTCGGGGTGTGCCTTGAAGTCATTTACTAGGTCGGCGCTCCTCTTGTCGCACCAAAGTTGGACCGACCGGCTCAGAAGTTCTCCCTCGCATCCTATAGGTACCGTACCGTGCATTTGACCACAGGCTCCTACCGCCACTAAGCTTTGTGCCGGGACATCGGCCTGCGCAAGAATCTGGTGGATGTTTGAGATTGTGGTCTCCCACCAGATCTGTGGATCCTGTTCGGCCCACCCAGGCTGTGGAGTGCTCAGTTCCAGTCCTGAACTACTACTAGCAATAACTCGCCCGTCTAGATCAAGCAGTGCTGCCCGGGTGCTTTGGGTGCCGATATCGATCCCTATTAAGAAAGAGTCTTTCATCGCCATCCTTGCCTTTGTCAGCGCTCTAGTCGTCCAGATTTTCTAGGTGAGATGAACGCTGTCCGGAAGTGCCCCCTATCCTTAAAATCGACGTGGACCGCTCACCGACAGACGGGACTAACGAGCCTATTTTGAGGTGTTATTGGTTTCCTCGGCCATCTCACCGGATGTTACAAGTGATCCAGAAGAATTCGAGAGGTAAATCATTCGGATTGCGGGTCGTGTGATGAGGACCAGGCTGGAGATAGAGGGTGTCGCCAGCACTCACTTCCATCTCTTGACCGTCTACCTGCATTATACCTCTACCTCTGACGAAGTAATAGACCTCTTCCCTATCGGCATGAGCGTGACCTCGAGTTGAACAATGTGGATATACGATGGTATAGCCCGCGTAAAGACGCCCCGAGTCTGTTGCGTCTGAGGCAAGCAGAGTGAACACATCACGCCTGACGCGGTCTTTGTGCTGGCGCAACAGCCGACTGAAGGAGCTATCGCTCTCCTCCACTCTTAGTTCTGAGCCTCGGATTAGCATTGCCCGTGATTCTTTCACCTTCGGTCTCCCTTCCGCGATGGGGCATCATTGTTCTCCTGCAAGTCGTACGATGTTCGTGTACGACTCGACCAAGAACCTTGTTCGATCGCCCCGATGTTTGGCTTTGAAATGCTCTATCCCCTGCCCTGACTCCAGATAGGCCGTGCTCTCTATGAGCATCAATGGAGCGCCAATATCTATTCCCAGGATCTGAGCCTCAAACTCGTTCGCTGGTACAGCCTCCATATAGCGCTTGGCTCTCACGATCTTAATCCCGTACTTGTCCTCAAATAACCGATAAAGCCCAGTCACAGCTAGGTCGTCATGAAGTAGACCGGGACACAAACGGTAGGGCACATAAGAGGTTACGATCAAGATCGGCTCGTTGTCGATTAAGCGCAGGCGGTCAATCACGATAAGTGGTTCCTTCTCCTCCACGCCTAGAGCGTCGGCCACACTTGGTGAGGCAGGCTCCAACTCAAGCCTCAACACCTGAGTGTCCACCTTGATGCCACGACCAGTCATATCATCGTAGAACCCTTTGGGGCTTTCTACGAGTCCCTCCACTATCTTTGGCTGTGCAACGAAAGTCCCCCTGCCCTTTTCACGCCGCAAGACACCTTCGTTGACTAATGTATCGATAGCCTGGCGGACAGTCGCGCGACTAAGTCCAAACGATTCACATAGCTCTCTCTCGCTTGGGATTCGTGACCCTACCTCCCACCGATTTGCCTTTATGGCCTCCAGCAGCAGGTCTTTCAGCTGATAATAGTATGGAATGGGCACATCCTTCCGGATCGCTGCCGGAAACATGGGGAACGATTCGTTGTTCGCGTTTTCCCCTCGATTCATCGGACCAGCAGCCCCCCTCATCCTACCGTTGGATTTTCGTTTCACGGCTCTTCACCTGCCTCTCCACCTCAGATAGCGTGGCCCAAGGGTGATCCCCGGGGACGGAGTGCTTTAAGGCCGACATGGCATCGCCGTAGGCCACGGCCTTTGTAAGATCACCAGTCAGATAGCCGAACAGGAAACCAGCTGTGTACGCATCGCCAGACCCCATGCGGTCAACCAACTCGAGGTCAATTCGCTCACCTAAGCAAGCCACCTCGTTAGAAACCGCCACGCTCTGCCAGACATGTCTAAGGACTGAAGGGGCCTCCCGAATGGTTATTGCCACAACCTTGAGGCCGTAGGTATCGATGAATTTCCGAGCTACAGCTACTGGCTCAGCCACAAGGCCAAATACTATTCTGGCATCATCCAAAGTCGTCAGGAGAATGTCCACTTGGGGGAGAAGTGAGGCAATACACTCCCTCGCCTGGCCTGGAGACCACAACTGCGCACGGTAATTAATGTCCAGGCTGACCAAGCAACCAGCCTGCTTTGCGGCGCCTATCACCTCTTCGGTTACTGCAGCACAGCTGGCACTTAGAGCCGGGGTGATTCCGCTAATGTGAAATACTCTGCATCCCGAAAGGACACCGGACCAATCTATCATCCCTGGCTCAAGCTGACTCATGGCTGAGTGACACCGATCGTAGTAGACCCGACTTGCCCGTGTAGAAGCGCCCATCTCGTAGTAGTACAAGCCGACACGACCCTCCGAGACCCACAATATGTGGGATATATCGACGCCATGTTCGCGAGCCGTATTGGCTATTCTCCACCCAATAGGGTTGTCAACGAGGCGAGATACCCAGCAGGTCTTAAGGCCGAGCTGAGCAGCTCCGATTGCTGTGTTGAGTTCGGAGCCACTGGTACCTGCCAGGAAGGTATCTGCCTGTACCACCCTTTCAAAATTGAGCGGCGTCAGCCGGATCATCGCCTCGCCCATAGTAATCAAGTCAAACATGGAGACTCCCTTCTCGATGTCTTGGCGCGTGCTACTAGCTGCCGGCTAGACAAAGCCCAAACATTTTGTAGATCTCAGCTGCTTCACGCAATAACTTTGCCGTTTCTTCCGCATTGTATACATTTTGCAATTCGTCCGCAAGGCTTGTCAATTGCTCATAGGTTGACCGATTAGGGCGAAGGGCGTTGTACATGGATAACAACTTCTCGTTGGGGATATCTACCAATTCCGCAGCGCGGAGCAAGTTCGAGGCCAGTTGCCGGTAACCCCCGGCGCGAGCGATCTGGGCCTGCAGTTTAAGCGCCTCCGAGTGGATCAAGAAGTCTTCAGGCGCTAGGAGACCAAGACGCAGGTTATCTAGAGTCAGCTCAGCCAAAGGACGTTCCGTGCGCGACCTGATTGAGTCCCCGATGGTTTCGCTTAAGGGATATCGCAGCCTCTTCTTGATCATTGATCAAAACCTTTCTCTATAGCGGTTCTTCATGCCATGTCACCTGCAATTCGAGTGGCAGAGCGCCTAGCACTACCCGCTTTGTCTCTCGCAGGTGCATCAGCGTCGCCTTGACGATTAGACGCAAGCGGACTGTGTTGTCCACTGGGACGCTTACCGGCGTAGTTGCCTTGCCCTTAGCATACCTGGCTGCGTTGCGCCCAATCTGGCGGTACGAATCAAGCGACAGAGCCGGAGCTTGAGGGAACAACTCCAGGTTGTTTAGGGGCTCTAAGTCGCGTTGATGGATCACCGTAGTCCCTTTTGATTGGATTCCTATAGCTACCCCTGAGCCGCTCAGTTTCGCTCCCTCATGCCCAATGAAGGCGCAATCCGAAGTGGCGAGCACTCTAACAAGACGCGCGCTGACACCTTCCTCCGCGATGCCAGCCATCACCTCTCGCAGCACATCGCTATGCGACAACCCACCAATCGTCGTAGTAATCTCCTCTCCAAAAGCAGGACCTAGAGCGACGACGACCTCCATATCAACGCCTTGGGCTGCTGGGCCGATCGATTGAAGTCGGAGGGCTATGGGCGTGGGAGCTTCTCCTACCATCTCGCGAGGGTTCACTGCCTGAGGCAGATCTTGGATGGCCTGCCACCTCTTGCCTGCTGGCCGGTAGCCAGTGCCAGGCCCTTGATAATCATTAGGATCGTTGATGGCACTTAGAACTCGAAAATCGTCGTCGAAGATCGCCGACGGCTGCAAGTAATCGCCTATGATGCGTTGGCGTTGCATCTCAAGAACGCGTTCCGCGATGTCACCGTATCCATGAGCATCCAGTGCCTGGATCACCTCCAAGATGGTCTGCTGCCCCTGCAGGAAGCGCTCGGCTGCCGCCAAATCGGCCACCTGGTCCCGATTGGGCATGTCGGTGCCTGCATGGGCGTAGGTGGCTGCTCCCACCTCGGCCTCAGTGATGGTGGGGAACCCCAACTCTTGAAAGACCGCCTGAACTGCGCGGGCAGCGCGTTCACGCACTCTTAGCACATCATCCTCTCGGACGGGGTGAATCCCTCCATCGATGCTCATGTCCCTCTGAATCACATTCCAATCGTCAAGATCCTCGGCATCGAAATTGCCACCCCCGAAGAGGTTGTCCTCCCTGGGAACTGCGCTGTAGCCCGAGGTGACGAGATCTGTGCCGGGGATGAACTGCAACATCAGTTTCGCGCTCTTACGGATATCCGAATGAGAAGCGAGAGCATCATTGCCCGAGGCAACTTCCAGGCCGAGTAAGGTCGCGATCAAGTTCTCAGCCAAGATAGCGCGTACGCCCCCGGGCAGGGATTCGGGGAGAGCTACGCAACTGATGGAGCCATTCTGTACCCCCTGGCTGCCTGCACCTTTGACAACCATCAGACACCGGGTCTCCAGATAGAGCATAGATTTGCCTTGAGCATGGCCCATAAGGACCTCGGAGCCTGTGCCTGACGTGAAACGAATCTTTATTCCTCGACTTGCATAGGCCGAGGCCAGGAAGGCTTTAGACCATGGCGTGTCGTCGCCGTCAATAAAGGCTGGGTCAGTGCCATAGACGGAAAGCGTCTCAGAGTAGGTAGTCAGCCCCTTGATGGCTAGTCGAAGATTGAGGGCTTCTTCCACCGCGCACTGAGTCAAGACCCCACCGCGCCCCGCCTGTGAGCCGATTAGGATGGCCATTGCACTCAACGGAGCCATGCGCGCGACCTTGACCGTGGTCTCTATCTCCGCGAACCCCCGCAGAGAGGCCTCGGCCGCATCAGCCGCCATGAGGGCCGGATGTTCTTTGCGGTTGGTAACATGGGCTTGATTGGCAGGGGTACGCCGTATCCTCATCTTGGCAAGGGCCATCATCATCTCCAGCACCGTCAGGTGATTAACCACCTCGACTACCTTGGCAGGGGTACATCCAGAGATCAGCTGCACGATCTCCTGTCGTGGTACGTGGATATCCACTAGCATCCGCGCGAGCTCCTTCGATGGAGTGGCCATAGCCTCAGCACTCCGCTCAAGGTCTACAGCATGGCGTGCAATGAAGTGATCGATCATGTCGAAATCAGCCCGCGCCTTGCCATCCATCTCCTCGATGACACCATCAACTATCTTGAGACTGGGCTTGGGATCGGAAGCAGAATCCATCGCAATCAACCCAACCTCGGGCCATTCTTGAATAAAGGTGTCCTTATTGATAGGTCTCTGCGCCAATCGTGCGAAGCGCTTTGACCCTTTGGTTTGACCGTTCATACCTGCCCCTGACGTATATCCAGCTCCTGGGAGAAGATCGCTCCGCCGCCTCCGGTTACGAAAATGGTGTTCATTGTTTAGAACTGTTTCTGCTCGCTATGATGCTCTCAGAAAACGTTTGTTTCATCTACGGCGCACTTCTTGGCGCTACGCTTGGTTAACGATGCCATTTCGATTAACGTCGAACCCAGCAGGCTGCTTGCCACCTTGAAACTAATCGGCTCAGGCTTCCCGGCAACTCTCGCCCATCTCTGAGATCACCATGCTAGCCAGCCACCATCCACGACGATAGACGCTCCGTGAATGTAGTCGCCTGCCTCAGACGCCAACAGAAGACAAGCACCTTGTAAATCTTCGGGAGTGCCCCACCGCCCCATTGGAATACGGGCTTCGATGCCAAACTCGGGGTTGTTAACCAACGGATCGGTTAGATCGGTATGCATGTATCCAGGCGTAATCGAATTCACGTTGACTCCCTTCGGTGCCAATTCGTTGGCCATAGCCTTGGTGAAACCCACCACACCATGCTTCGACGCCGTGTATCCCGGAACAACTACCCCTCCCTGATGCGCCAGCAAAGAGGCGATATTGATAATCTTCCCATGGCCTTGTTTCACCATCTGCCGAGCAGCCGCCTGAGCCAAGAACCAGGATGAGTTCAAATTCACCTGTATCGTTTCGTTCCAATATTCTACCGGGTAGTCCAGCAATTTCTCTCGGGGGCAAATACCTGCATTATTTACCAAGATATCGACGCTTCCCCATTCAGTGGCTACCTCATCAATCAACCTGGTGAAACCCTCAGGTGTGGCGGTGAGCATATCCACCTGCTTCCACATGTGCTTGCGTCCCAAGGCTTCGACCTTTGAGCGTGTTTCGACGGGATCGTTGCGATCGAAACTGACGATGTCCGCACCCGCTTCAGCCAACCCGATGGCCATCCCCTGCCCAAGTCCCCGCCGGCTGCCCGTGACAATGGCCACCTTGCCATCCAGTTTGAACCGATCGAGAATCATAGCGCTCCCTACTTCCTACGATGAGATAGCGATTATTCTTGAATAGTGATCAGCGTTTTCACGTTGTTCTCTGGATGAGTCAGCACTTCATGCAGAGCTTCACCCACACGCTCCAAAGGATACCGAGCGGTGATTAGAGGTTCAGTCTGAACCCTACCAGTCGCAATCAGGTCCCGCGCTTCCTCAAAATCACACTGCGTATACATAAGCGTTCCCAGTAGTTCCAATTCGCGATCTTGGACCCAGCTTAATCGAATCTTGGGGTCGGTAGGCGGCACGCCCACGATAACAATCTGTCCCCCCTCTGTCGCCGATTCGATCGCCTGTAACAGCGTCGCTTCGGCGCCAACGCACTCCATGGCCAGGTCTATAGGGTTTGGCTTGCCAAACTCTTCAACGAAGAAGTCTGTCAGCGGTATTTGAGAGACATTAATGGCATGTGTTGCACCTAATTCGCTGGCTTTAGCGAGCTTACTATCAACTATGTCGGTAGCAACGATGATCGGTATCCTCCAGGCATGGGCAACCTGCAAAGTCAGCAGACCAATAGGACCAGAGCCAATAACCAGCAATCGCTTGACTCGACTTAAGTCTGCACGATGCAGGGCATGTACCGCAACTGCTGTCGGCTCAATCAGTGCACCCTGTTCGTAGCTCATATCCTCTGGAAGACAGATGATCTTCTGGGCAGGCACACTGATCATTTCGGCCATAGCACCGGCCGACTGACAACCCAGCACTCTTAGGTTTTCACATATGTTGTAGCGTCCACTGCGACACGCCTCACATTCACCGCAGACCAGGCTGGGCTCGACAGTGACATTTTGACCTACTACCAATCCTTCGACTCCTTGGCCCAATTTGTCAATTTCCCCGCTGAATTCATGTCCAGGAACAATTGGAGCACTGATGAAGGGATGATGTCCTTGAAAAGCGTGCACATCGGTGCCGCAGATCCCACATATCCTCACCGCCACCCGAACCTGACCCGGCCCAGGTGACGGCACGTCAACGTCTTCGATAACGATCTTGCCGAATTCGACCAGGTTCGCTCGCTTCATCCGCCAACTGCGCTATTCTAATCCACTGGCTAACACTTTGCATGAAACGACATCAAACAATAGCCTGCGGGTAGGCTCAAAGGAGAGTCAGACGCTCTCTCATGAATGTGGAAATCGGGCTCGGTCATAACTTGCATACGCACATCACTCGGGGTCACGGTGACGACTGTCATGCCCAGCACCATCTTGATATTGACCCGCGCCCCAGCTAAGAAATAGTCGAGGCCCGGCAAGTCAAACACCTGCGCACTGTGTCCGCACTCAGCCAGCGTAACGCCGACTTGCCGTCCCAGGTTTCCCGCACCTCTAGTTACTAGAACGCTGGTCATCGGCGAGAATCCTCGCTGCTCGGCTACGAGGCCTTGATATCACCTGTTCCGCCGGCGGCGCGCTCTTGGTTCCACGCTTGGTTAGCCAGCGCCTTTCCGGTCTCTGCATCGAACAGCAACGTGCGGGCGGGGTCGAACGCCAGCCACAGGCTCTGCTTGCGCTGCGCTCGGAAGTCCGGCTCGGTCACGATCTGCAGGCGCGTCTCAAGCACGTTCACGCTAACAACCGTCATGTCGCCCAGAGGCTCAACCACAAAGACCTCAGCCGGTATGGTGTGACGCACGGACTTCTCCAGCCCAGTATCGATGTAGAAGGGGCGGATGCCCAGCGTCACGTGCTGCGGAATCGCGCCTCGTTGCGCCCAGGACTCGCTGTGGGGTGGCATCTCGATGGTGATGCTATTGTGCCTCAACACATGGCGCCCCTCTTCCTGACTGTACTCACACTCCAGGAAGTTCATGGGCGGCTCACCTATGAAGCCTGCCACGAACCTATCGGCGGGGTTGTGGAAGATCTCGTCAGGTGTGCCGACCTGGCGGATCAGGCCCTGATCCATTACGGCGACGCGGTCGGCCAGGGCCATGGCCTCTTCCTGGTCGTGCGTCACGTAGATCATCGTGTGGCCCAGCTCGATGTGCAGGCGCTTGAGATAGGCGCGCATGCGGCCGCGCTGGCGCGTGTCGAGGTGGGAGATGGGCTCGTCCATCAGGAAGACCCTAGGCGCGCGTGTGAGTGCTCGGGCGAGCCCCACCAACTGCTGCTGACCACCGCTCAGGTGGGCAGGCATGCGGTCCAGCAGGTCGGTTATCTCTAAGATGCCGGCGATCTCCTGCACGCGCTTGTCCACATCGGCATTGGACCACCTAGCCGCGCGCAAGGGGAAGGCCAGGTTCTCGTACACATTCAGCGTCGGATACAAGGCGTAGGTCTCGAAGGCCATCGCCACGTTACGATCGCGGGGTCGCACCTTGTTGATCAGCTCGCCGTCGAAGTAGATGTTGCCGGAAGTGATCTCTTCCAGCCCAGCGATCATCCGCATCGTCGAGGACTTGCCGCAACCTGACGGTCCCAGCAAGGACATAAACTCCCCGTCAACAATGTCCACGGAGATACCGCGCACAGCCTCCACGTCCCCGTACTTCTTCCACAGTTTTTCTAGAGTTATTGAAGCCATCTCTAATCGCCTCCAGGTTGGCAAACGAAGGACTAACTGGCCCTAGGCCGAGGGTGAGCGATGGCCAGCCCGTCGGCAAACACGTGAAGGTTGTCTTGGTTGAGGTCTAGCCAGACCGTGTCCTTGACCCTGAACATGAGTTCAGGCGGCGTCACCACCTGTACCAGATTGTTGCCCAATTTGACCGTGAGAAGGTTACGATAGCCCAGCGTTTCGGTCACGTACGCCTCGCCCGGTACCTTGTGCATGTCGTCCTCCAAGGGCAACGCACCCACGTCGGTGGCCCGCACGCCTAGCCGGAACGCAGCGGGCAGGCCCTTTTCCTTCACGTAGGCGCCTACCTCCGGGCTTGCAGGCAAGTGGATGCCATCCTCAGGGATGCGGAAACCGGGCTTGCCGTCTTCCTCGAAGTACTCCACGTCCATGAAACTTATGGGTGGATCGCCCACGAAGCCAGCGACAAACTCGTTGGCCGGCCGGCGGAAGATTTCGTCTGGAGTGCCAAGTTGCATCAACTGCCCCTTGTTGATCACCACCACCCGGTCTGCGAGGGCCATGGCCTCGCGATAGTCGTGCGTCACGTGGACAACCGTTGCTTCTTTCTCGGCGCATATGGCTTTCAACTCGCCGCGCATGCGATGGCGAAGCTTGGCGTCGAGGTGGGAGATGGGCTCGTCCAGCAGATAGACATCGGCTTCCCGGATGAGCGCCCGGCCCAGCGCCACGCGCTGTCGCTGGCCGCCGCTCAGAAAGCCCGGGCGACGATCGAGCAGCTCGGATATCCGCAGGATGCCCGCCATGCGCTGAACGAGTCGCTGGATCTCCTCACCGCGATACCTGCGCGCCCGCAGGGGAAAGGCCAGGTTCTCATACACCGACAGGTGCGAATAGAGTGCATAGTTCTCGAAGACCATGGATATGTTGCGTCGCTCGGGGGGTACGCCCGTCAGCGAATCTCCCTTGAGGTAGATCTCCCCGCCGGTCGGCTTCAGAATGCCGGCAATCAGGCGCAGGGTCGTGGTCTTACCAGCACCAGCCGGGCCGAAGATGACCAGGAACTCCCGCTCTTTGCAGGCAATACTCAGGTTGTTGACGGCAACCGTTTTTCCGAACTTCTTGGTCAGAGAGCGTAGTTCCAGCATTGGCTACGACCTACCTTCCTCGCTACTTTCGCCCGTTTGAGCCGCCCGCGTAGCCCTTCGCCACCCCAGGTAGAAATAGATGCCGCCCCCCATGGCAGCCACGATTAGGCCCGGCCCCACACAGGCGACCACCGGGTCTAAGAACTTGAGCCAAACGAGGCCCACGAAAATGGCGATCATGAGAGACCAGAAGAAGCGATCCCAGATGTCAGCGAGAGACATGTTTGCATTCCTCCGTTACCCGCGCACCGCGCCGAAGGTCAGGCCACGCACGATGTAGCGTTGCAGCAGGAGCGCGAAGATCAGCATTGGAACCACACACACAGTTGCAGCCGCCGACAGGGGCCCCCACAAGATGCCCCGTTGCGTCCAGAAGCTGGCCACTCCGACAGTGATCGTGCGAGCCACCGCCCGGGTAAGCATAAAGGCGAAAAGAAACTCGTTCCAGGCGAAGATCAAACAGAAGATCGCTGTTACCGCTAGGCCCGGCGCGACTAAGGGTAGCACTACCCGTAAGAGAACCTGGAGCCGGGAGTAACCATCGAGGCGCGCGGAATCCTCCAACTCCACGGGAATATCTTGGAAAAAAGAGTGCATCAACCAGATGCCGAAAGGAAGATTGAACATTGTGTAACAGACCACCAACGCACCCAGCCTGTCTAGTCCTAGAGACAGCGCCTGGCCGATCACTGTGTTGCCAAGATCTCGGAAGATCACGAAGTAGGGGATGACCACGGCGATCGCTGGAAACATGCGGGTGCTCAGAATAAAGAACATCAGGTGGCCGGCCCCTACATCGTACCTGGCAAAGCTGTAAGCGGCCAGGGAGCCAATTACAATTACGATGGCTGTTGAAACCACAGCCACAATCAGGGTGTTCTTGATGAACAGCCCAAAGTTGGCCTGTTCAAAGGCATAGAAATAGTTTTCCAGGGTGGGTTGAAAGGTCCATCTCGGCGGCCGGGTCAGGATGTCGCCAGGGGCCTTGAAAGAGGTGGCGATCATCCAGTAGATGGGAAATAGAAAGAAAATGAGCAGGGCGAAGATGATAGCATAGCGCACCAGATCTCCGCCAGTGACTTGACGTCGTTCCATCCTCATTCACCTCCGCTAGAGACGCCGTGCCCGTTCCGACTGAGCACGAGTAAGAGAACGCAGTACGATGCCCGAGAACACGATGGTGACATACAGGAAAAGAAAGGCGATAGCCGAAGCCCGGTCCATCCTAAAGAACTTGAGCCCAATCCGGTACAGATAGTAAGTGAGGGTCTCCGTCACCGTACCGGGTCCACCAGAGGTGAGGGAATAAACCGCATCATACAGACGTAACGCGTCTATAGTCCGCAGCACAAAGACCAAGGTAAGTACAGGAGAGAGCATGGGAAAGGTAAGCCGTCGCAGAACCTGCCAAGTGGAAGCACCATCGAGCTCTGCGGCTTCAAAAGGCTCTCTGGGCAAGGATTGCAATCCGGCCAGCACGATTAGGGCGACGAAGGGAGTCCACTGCCAGATATCGAAGACGATGACGCTGGGCAAAGCCAGATTGATGCTACCCAGCCAGTTCAGTTCGGGTAAGCCCAGAAGGGACAGGAAATAGTTGTACACACCAAAATCTGGATGGTACATGTGCCGCCAGATTAGCCCCGTTGCTGCGGGAGCGGTGGCGAGGGGCAATAGGAGAAGGCTGCGGATCACTCCCTTAAACCACCGGACCTGATAGAGGAGGAAGGCGATTCCGATACCTAACCCCATTTCCACGGAGACAGCGGCGATGGTGAAGATCAGGGTGACTTTCGTGGCGTGCCAAAAGAACCGGTCATTCAACGCGAAGCGGAAGTTATCTAACCCCACCAAAGGGCCGACCCCGACGGCCGTCGTCAGGTCCACGTGGCGCAAAGCGAAATTTAGCGCATAAAAGAGCGGATATAGAGCGAAGAAGAAGATTATGATCATGGCCGGCGTGATTAGAAGAACGGAAAACCAGGCATCCGAAAGCACCTTCCCCTTCTTCCCCCGGCCCAAACGCGCAGGTGAAGAATCTGCAAACCTTTCAATATCGTTCATACTTACCTATCCCTCTATTGAGCCTCTAGACTACTGGCCAGGTGGCCCCGGGCCCCCAAGAGCCATTTTGGGGGCCCGGATTACGGAGGGAGAACCTACCTATAGATCTTGCAAGGGCCGCCGCAGATGCGCTCAATGGCCTCGGCCAGGTTCGCCATCGCCTCTTCCGGAGTGTATTCGCCAGCCGCGGCTGCCGAATACCAGACGGTCTCCTCGTCGTATATCTTGCCGCCAACATTGACCAGGAAGAAGTTGGACATGAAGTCCTTGTTGTAGTCGAACACTTCTGCAAGCGCGGGATAGTGACCGGCGACATCGCGATGAGCCACGACCTCGGGGTCGGTGAGGATGCTCATCCGGCAGGTAGTGCCCCCGCCCAGAGCGAATTTGCGCTGCGCCTCGGGGCTGCTGAGGAACTTGACGAACTCCCAGGCCTCATCTGGGTGCTTGGAGTCAGCCGCGATTCCAAGGCTGAAGGCACCGATGTACCCGTGGCCACCGGGCGCCGCTGCGGCACACATTCTTGCCCCAGGGATCTCTTTCTCGGTGTTGACTATGTTGGGCCACTGATCTAGGTAGAAGCTGGCAGTCATAGCGATGAGCCCCTGCCGCATCTGGGCCACGACCTCGTCGTAGGCGGAGGTCAGCGCACCAGGGGGGGCATGTGGGAGCAGCTCCTCGACATAGAACTTCGTAGCCTTGATGCCGATTTCATCGTCAACGCCTGGCGTTCCGTCGTCATTGATGAAGTCACCACCCCAGCCCCACAGGATGCCAGCAATCTCGTCCTGGATGTGGGGGAAACGCCCTGCCATCAGGCCGACACCATAGAAATCGTGATCGAGGACCTCGCCCTTGAGGGTGTCGCCGGCCTTGCGGGTGAAGAACTCGGCTATATCAGCGTGTTGCTCCCAGGTGGTGGGTACCGCCAGGGGGTAGCCATACTCTGCCTCGAAAGCGGCCTTTTCCCCCTCGTCCTCGAAGAGGTCACAGCGATAGAACATACCCTGGGTGTAGGTATAGTAAGGAAGCCCGTAGACCTTGCCCTCCCAAGTATTAGCGATCTCGATGAGGGCTGGCGCGATATCCTCGAACTGGATCTCCGCCGGGTCACTGGCGGCGATGTAGTCATCGAGGGGCAGGAGGTACCCGGCGCTTGCCCACTCGCCCTTCCACCCGCTCTCGATGGTGATAACGTCGTAGGCACCGGTTTTGCCCACCATCTCCAAGACTTCCTTCTCGTAGAGCTGAGCGAAGTCAATGTTGACGATGTTGACATCGATGCCAGTCTCCTCCTCGAACTCCCTGGTCACCTCCTCGGCCCAGTCGGTGTAGAAGCCGGCGATCACCGCCCAGTTGACGGTCACCTTCTCCTCGGGGGGTGGGGGCGGCGTTGGAGCCGCTGGCGTCGGCGCGGGGGCACAGGCAGCCAAGCCCAACATCAGAAGTACCACAACCACTAGCCACGCGCAACGTAAATTGGGAGACATCTTTTCCTTTTCCTCCTTTGTTGTCTAACTTAGACTTCTTAGAGTAGCCACATCTGCTCTCCGCTCTGGTATCTCTTCTCGCCTCACCTCCTTTCCACGGGGCACCGAGCTAGATCACCCGATGCACCGGCTCCCCCGTCTGCAACGCCTGCACCACGTTGCGTGCGGCCATGATGCTGGCGTTGGTCGTCGCCTCCCGCGTGTGGGCCCCTATGTGCGGCGTCACCACCACGTTGGGCAGCCCCAGCACTGGACTGTCGCCGGGCGGCTCCTTGGTGAACACGTCGAGAGCGGCCCCAGCGATCATCCCCTGCGTGAGCGCCTCGTACAGCGCTTCCTCATCGACCAGCTCTCCACGAGCCGTGTTGACTAGATAAGCGGTCGGCTTCATTCGCCTCAGCGCCTCCCTGTTGATCATGTGCTGTGTCTCCTCGGTCAGGGGGGCGTGCAGGCTCACAAAGTCTGCCTCCGCCAACAGCTCGTCCAGCGCAACCATTCGCCCTCCAGCATCCTCCACCTCAGCCACCGTCAGATAGGGGTCGTAGACCAACACTGACATCTGGAAGCCCGTCGCTCGCCTCGCAACCCCGCGACCGACGCGCCCCAGGCCCACCAGGCCCAGCGTCTTTTCCCAAACCTCCACGCCACTAAAGCGCCCCCACTCGCCGCCTTGCACTGCCTGGCTCACCTGCGGTATCTGGCGGGCCACGGCCACCATCAGGCCCAGCGTCAAATCAGCCACGCTGTTGAAGTTGGCGTCTGGACAGTTCGCCACCGCCACGCCCTGCGCCTTAGCCGCCTCCAGGTCGATGTGGTCCACACCGACGCCGTGCATAGAGATAACCTTGAGCCTGGAAGCATTGGCGATGATGTCCGCCGTGACCGGGCGCCTGCCGACAATGAGGCCGTCCGCGTCGCGCAGCACCTCGGCGAACTCCTCATCGGTGAGTTGAAGGATATCGACCGCGACCGGTACACACCCGCCCTCGGCCAGCACGTCCCACGGCTCCTGCGAGGTCGTGCCGAAGGAGCGGGTGGCTACCACGACCTTGTAGGGCACGCTACCCGAGCTCCATTAGAATATGCTTAACCTGCAGATATTCCTCAAGACCGTAGTGCGATAGCTCCACCCCGATGCCACTATGCTTCCGGGCGGGGTAGGGCGCATAGAGCGAGTCGGGACTGACCGTGTTGATAGCCACCGTCCCCGATTCTACTCCTTCGCTAAAGGCGAAAGCCGTCGCCAGATCCCGAGTGTAGCCGTACGTCACCAGCCCATATTCGGTGCTGTTCGCCAACTCAATCGCTTCCTCAACACCTTGGAAGGTAGCGATACCGACGACAGGACCGAACGACTCCTCGTGCATGACCAGCATCTCGGGGGTGACGTCGGCCAGCACGGTTGGTTCATAGAAGAAACCTTTCCGCAGTTCGGGCGCGTCGGGGCGCTTGCCCCCACACAGCAGTTTCGCGCCCTTGGCCAAGGCGTCGTCCACGTGGCGTTGCGTGCGCTCGATGCCCTCTTGATCAATCATCGGCCCCAGATCCACGTCGGGGTTGGCCAGGCCGTCGCCCATTGTGAGCCCGCCCGTTAACTCGACGAAACGCCTAATGTACTGGTCCGCGATCCCCTCCTCCACATAGATGCGGTTGATGGCGTTACAAATCTGTCCCATGTTGCGGAAGGAGCGCTTGACGCCGTCCGCCACCGCACGTTCGAGCTCTGCATCTTTGAAGACGACCATAGGCGTGTGACCGCCCAGTTCGAGGATGAGCTTCTTCAGGTCGTCGGCGGCGGCACGCATCAGGTGCCTGCCGGTCTCCGTCGAACCGGTAAAGGCCACCATGCGAGTAATCGGATTGGTTACGAGTTCCTCCCCGACCACCGAGCTCGGCCCGGTGACGACGTTGACCGTTCCGTCGGGCAACCCTGACTGACCGACGATTGCAGCGACCAAAGTAGCGGCCAGCGGGGCGTTCTTAGGCGGCTTGACGACGACCGTGCAGCCGGCCGCCAGAGCGGGGGCAACCTTCCAGGCCATCAATGAAACAGGGTAGTTCCACGGCGCGATAGCCGCCACGACCCCAACCGGCTGGCGCACCACCAGACTGCGCGTTGTGGCGGACTTCGGAGGCGCTATTTCGCCTGAGATGCGCCGGGCTTCTTCGCCGTAGTATTCGAAGGTGGCGGCAGCCCCTCTGATTTCCTTACGCGCATCGGCCAGCGGTTTACCCTGCTCACGCGTCAGGATTTCCGCCAGTTCATCCTGGCGGGCGAAGATCGCCTCAGCGGCTTGCTTGAGCCCTTGAGCCCGCTCGTCGCCGGTCGTGCGCGACCAGCCCACGAACGCCTGGTCCGCGGCCTCCAGCGCGCACTGAACATCCACACACCCGCCCCTGGCTGCCGTCCCCATAGGCTCGCCATCGGCCGGGTTAATGACCTCAAAGGTCTCCCCCGACTCGCAAGGCTTCCATTCTCCGTTGATGAAGAGCTGGAGGTCTACCCGCTCCACGATCGGTCCTCAGTTAAGAGTAACGTGCTTCACTCGTAGCGGTGCACAATCTTGCCCAGCGGCAGGAACAGGTCACCCTGGCCGAAAAAGCCACCGATAATGCGTTTGGGCTCAAGGATGTAGGTCGGATCGATCTCCGAACGCTCATAAACCACAGAAGCGCGTCCGCCGAAGAATTTGCCTTCCTGCGCAGTGAACTCGCCAGGGGTGAGGATTAACTGGCGCAGGGGTGGCTCTCCCTCCTCAGCAGCTGGGATATACTTCAGCGAGAAGACACCGCCCGTGCTCCAGGGCACCTCGTCCATGCTGGCTTCGTACTCAGGTACGACCAGTGCTTTAAGAATTTGGTGCCCTAGACGATTCACCTGGCCGCGCACCGCTTCGTACTCGTGGTAGAGTCCAATCTCGGCCATCTTCTTCTGGTAACCCCAGATCTCCCGGCCGCCGGTCAACGGTAGATGCGAGTCGACATACAGGAAGGGTTCGTAGTCACCTTCGATGTCCCCAAACTTGACCTGCACGTAGAGGGCCGCTTCCTTGAAGCCGCCCTGCGTGGTGCCCAGCTCAAACTCCGAGACCCAGGTAATCACGATGTTGGTGCGCGGCTCCATCGGCTCCGGGACCACGCGTCGCACGTTCTCGATGTCCGTCTCGTACACCACGAGTTGGACCTTCATATCTCTCCAAACGAGAGGTGGCCTTGCGTATAGAGGGGATACCAGAGGATTGGTGTACCCCCAATCGTCTACTTTCACAGTCTCACTCCTTTCCAGGCTATCTCCAGAAGAAACGGACCCTACACGTCCACTCGGCATATCAAGGAGGTGGAGGAAGGCCGCTACCCGCTGCGCCTGCTGCTTGCATGAAGTGCCGCTGTGAGCTATTCCAGTTAATGTGTTTACGAGCGGTTAAAAGGGGGAACAACGCTCCCTCAACACCAGGGAACCACGACACCGCACCGCTCCAGATGCCCACCTTTCATAGTTTCAGGAAACGAGATGGAGGGCCACGCTCGTCGTCGAAGAGGGCTGCCCTCGTTTGCTGCGTCGACAATAGGGTAACAAAGTACTTCCAATGATAAAAGAATGTGCAAAGAACTTATACGGACAAGCGGTCATCCTGTCCAGAGCACATTCTATCATATTTTCCGCCCCGTGTCAATAGCCCACGGTGCTTGGTCGTGTCACATTGGCTCACCTATGAAAGAGGCTGTCAAGTAGTAGCAAGACCGTTTTCCTTACAGGATCTCTTGGGAAGAGCAAGTGCAACCATTTCTGGCTTACGACGGCCTCATTCCCCTGTGGCCAGCCTCCTATTAGGGTCTCATCAGGACCAGATATCACTCACC
>DMLA01000103.1 GCA_003453555.1 Chloroflexota bacterium
CCATTATGGTTGTATAATATCTTCCCAGGGTTTAACGATGGTTGCTCTGGGTCAAAGGAGATTCCCTATCGCGGCGAAGAAGAGAGCCGAAAGGTTCTCTATTTTTATAGTTTCTCTCAAGGGATAGGCGGACTCAAAAGAGTCCGTTTTTTATTGAGAGGAGGTGAGAGCCATAGATAGTGCCCTACAATCGCTATAAACAAAACATATCAAGGAGGAAGAATGAAGGAGGAGATGGTTAGCGGGTATCTACCCCACGATGTCCCGAAGCCCGGGGCGCTCATCAGCCTGGGGTTTCAGCATGTACTGACTATGTTCCCGGCCACGGTTCTAGTGGCTCTCCTGACTGGCTTCGACGTGGGGGTCACCCTTTTCGCCAGCGGCTTGGCCACAGTGGTAGCCCTCCTGGGCTCGGGGATGCGGATACCTCTTTACTATGGCTCCAGTTTCAGTTATATCGCTGCCGTGGTAGCGGTGGTTGGGGCGGAATGGGGAGGCACCCAGGTGGCCCAAGTGGGGATCTTGGCCACGGGAGTGGTCAATATCCTAGTGGGCCTCCTGATACGCCAAGCAGGAAAGGAGGCCTTGGATAGGGTTCTGCCCCCCATAATCACCGGTTCCGTAGCCGTGGTCATCGGCATTGCACTGGCCAAGGCAGCCCTAGACATGGCCCAGGCGAATTGGGGAGTGGCCCTGATTACCCTCTTGGCCACCATACTCTTCTCCGTCTACCTGAGGGGGAGAGGGCTCTTGGGCATGCTTCCCGTCCTTTTGGGGGCTGGAGTAGGCTATACCGTTTCCATCCCCTTAGGGTTGGTGGATTTCTCTCCGGTGGTGGAGGCGGCTTGGCTCCAGGCCCCCAAATTCTCCCTCCCCGCCTTCGGAGACTCCAACGCCCTGCGGGCGGTCTTGGCTATCGCTCCCATCGCCATCGCCACCATACCGGAGAGCACGGCCCACCTCTATCAGATCAGCCTCTACGTAGATCGCTTGGCTGAGGAGTTAGGGCGGAAGCCGTTGGAGATCAAGCGGTTGGTCGGGTTCAATTTGATCCTGGACGGCATCGGCGATTGCATAAACGGGCTCTTGGGAGGGTGCGCGGGGACCAACTACGGCGAGAACAACTCCCTCATGGTGATAACCCGCAACTACTCGGCGCCTGTGCTGGCGGCTGCTGGCTTCATCGCCATCTTCTTGGGCTTTGTGGGGAAGTTGGCAGCCTTGGTGGGGACCCTCCCTGTAGCGGTTACGGGAGGTCTGGCTATCTATCTCTTTGGGGTGATAGGCCTCCAAGGGGTGGCTCTGATACAGGCGGAGAAGGTGGACCTTTTCGATCCCCGACAGTTGGCCGTAGGGGCCGTCATCCTAGTCGTAGGGATCGGGGGAGCGGCCTTTGAAGGGGGCCAGATCCCCATCGGGGGTCTGGAGTTGCCCTCCATCGCCACCGCCGCTATAGTCGGGATAGCGCTGAACTTGATCTTCGAGATATTTCCAGTGAGGCCAAAGGCGGAGATGCTTACCCCAGTAACCGAGGTTGAGGGAGGATCATAGGCATTAGGGGGAGAGGTTTTTGGCTCTTGTCAAGAGGGGTGGTATTTGATATAATAGAGTTGAGTTCGGGGCGTAGCGCAGCCAGGTAGCGCACTTGTATGGGGTACAAGTGGTCGGAGGTTCAAATCCTCTCGCCCCGACCTGGCTCGATGGTCGATGGCAGACCACGCTATCGGCCATCCTCTTATAGGTGGCTCGAGGTCGAGCATGGACGCAGCGGTCTTAAGATCTTGTGGGCTAAAGGGAGAGGATATCGCCTTCCTGGAGAGGGTGGAGAAGGGCATGCCTATCGTGGCCGATATCAGCCGCGCCGACATCCTGCTCTACTGTAGGAGCGGGGAGAACGAGGCGGTGGTGGTGGCCCAGGCTAGACCCCATTCTGTGGCTCCCATCTATGAGCCGATATGCGGCCAGGCGGTGAGTCGGGGGGAAAGGCCTGCTCTCTTCAGGGTGCTGGAGGGAGGAAAGCCGGCTCACGCCTCCCAGAGGATTATAGCCGACAGCGCGCCCATCTTCCAAGAGATGTGGCCGCTATTCGGCCCTCAAAAGAGTTTGCTGGGCGCGCTGAGCATCGAGAAGACGATGATTGAACAGGAGCGGCATAAGCGCCGCCTCCTCAGTTTCCGGTGGGCGATAAGAGAACTCCAGAAGATGCTCGCCCATGGAACCCTAGCGGGGGCGGAAAAACTGAGCCCTTTCGGGGAGCACGACGGCATATTGGTGGTCAATTCGCGGCGGCAAATCCTCTACGCTAGCGGCGTCGCCAACAACCTCTATCGGCGACTGGGCTATACGGAGAGCCTGGTGGGGAAAGAGTTGAAATATCTCGCCACCTTTGATGAGGCGTTGGTCGAAAAGGTGCTGAGAGAGGTGAAATGTTCGGAAGAGGAGGCCCAGGAGGGGGAGCGGATATGGATCAGGAAGGCGCTGCCGCTCCTCTCCCAGGATGGCTGGCGGCGGGTTTTGGGGAGAGGCCCTCAGGTAGTGGGGGCGTTGGTAACCATCCACGATGCTACTGCCGCTCGACGGAGGGAACGGGAGGCGAAGATAAGATCAGCCATGATCCAGGAGATCCACCACCGTGTGAAGAATAACCTGCAAAGTATCGCCGCTCTTTTGCGCCTCCAAGCCCGACGAGCCGGGTCTAGGGAGGCGCGTAAGGCCCTGGGGGAGAGCATCAGCCGTGTCTTATCTGTGGCCGTGATCCACGAGTTTCTCTCCCAGCACGAGTCTCGGGTGATAAACCTCAAGGAGGTGAGCCGGCGGGTGGTGGATCAGTTGCAGCAGGGGGTGATGGATCCTTCAAAGAAGATAGAACTGAGCGTCAGGGGCCCGAACATCTACCTCCCTGCGCAGCAGGCTACCGCTTGTGCGCTAGTGATCAACGAGCTCCTCCAGAACTCCCTGGAGCACGGCTACAGGCGGAGGAAGGAGGGGACCATTGCGGTGAAGTTGCGGGATGAGGCCGATAGCGTGACCATCGAGATAGATGATGATGGAAGGGGGTTGCCTCCGGACTTCGACCTGGAAGCGGATAGCAGCCTAGGGCTGCAGATAGTGCAGACCTTGGTAGAAGACGACCTTGGGGGGCGGTTCGAGTTGAAGGATGGCGGGGGGGTGCAGGCTATCGTTACCTTTCCAAAAATCAGCCTAGGAGGAGAGAATTGGCAAGAACTAGAGTGATTATCGCCGATGACGAATCGATCATCCGCCTGGATCTCCGGGAGATGCTGGAGAGCCTGGGCTATCTGGTGGTGGGGGAGGCGGGGGATGGGACGAGCGCGGTGAACATGGCGCGAGAACTGAAGCCAGATATCGTGATCATGGATATCAAGATGCCAGGTCTGGATGGGATCGATGCGGCTAAGATCCTCACCGAGGAGAAGATCGCTCCCGTTCTCCTTCTCACGGCCTACAGCCAAAGGGAACTGGTGCAACGGGCCAAGGAGGCGGGGGTGGCGGGCTATCTGGTGAAGCCCTTCCGGGAGCAGGATTTGGGGCCGGCCATCGAGGTGGCCCTCTCCCGCTTCGAGGAGTTCAAGACCCTAGAACAGGAAGTTGAGGATCTAAAGGAGGCTCTGGAGACGAGGAAATTGGTGGACCGGGCCAAGGGGGTGCTGATGGACACCCAGGGGCTCAGTGAGGCGGAGGCTTTCCGCAAGATTCAGAAGATGAGCATGGACAAGAGGGTGCCCATGAAAGAGATAGCCAAAGCCATACTTATCGCCCATGAGGCGTCCATAAAGGATCCCGAGGGAGAGGAATAGGGGCATGGAACTAGCCGACGAGATTGGCGGTTGGATCAAGGAGCAGATAGAGGGAGCCGGCGCTCGAGGGGCGGTGATGGGGCTCAGCGGAGGGGTCGATTCCTCGGTGACGGCGGTGCTCTGCAAGAGGGTCACAGATGTCTTGGGGCTGATCATGCCCATTCATAGTGACCCCCTGGATGAGGAGTACGCCAGCCTTCTGGCCAGGGAGTTCGACATCCAAGTTCGGCGTGTGGATTTAAGTGGCGTATATGATGCGCTGGTAAAGGTCCTTCCTGACCCCACCGGGCTGCCAGTGGCCAACCTGAAGCCTCGGCTACGGATGGCTACCCTATACTACTTCGCCAACAAAGAGAATCGGCTGGTGGTAGGGGCGGGAAACAAGAGCGAGATAATGATGGGTTATTTCACCAAGTATGGGGATGGAGGGGTGGATATTCTGCCTTTGGGCGGCCTCCTCAAGGGGCAAGTGAGGGAGTTAGCCCGGGAATTGGGGATACCGCCCCAGATAATCGCCAAGCCCCCCAGCGCAGGGCTATGGGCCGGGCAGACCGATGAGGGGGAGTTGGGGATAACCTATGACGAACTGGACCAGATATTGACCGCCTTTGAGTCCGGGGGCACCGTGGAGTTCGATCCTCAACTTGTGGAGAGGGTGAAGCGCCACATAGCGGAGACGAAACATAAGCGGGTG
>DMLA01000171.1:0-2217 GCA_003453555.1 Chloroflexota bacterium
GTTAAGCGCGGGATTCCTTAACCCCCTTTGCTGAGCAAATTCGAAGGGCTAGGCCTGGAGATAGTGGTCGCCATCCTATAGATAAAGCCGATTAGATGCCTAAGGTGAAACGAGGCGTTTACGATATCGAGATAAACTATGACTGGTGCAAAGCCTGCGAACTCTGCATAGAGTTTTGCCCCTTCGAGGTGCTGGAAGCCGATGAGGAGGGGAAACCCAGGGTCGTGAGGCTGGAGGCCTGTACTAATTGCAAACTTTGCGAGTTGCACTGCCCTGATTTAGCCATTCTGGTGCGGGAGTTATGAGGTACGAGATCCGGTTGGCGGGGAGGGGAGGCCAGGGGTTGGTCCTGGCCGGTCTGATTTTGGGCGAGGCGGCGCTCATAAGTGGCCGCAACGTGGCCATGAGCCAATCATACGCCCCTCGGGTGCGGGGCGGCACCTCCCTCTCCGAGGTGGTCATCGACGAGGAGGAGATAATCTACCCCAAAGCCACTTCTCCCCACCTCCTCCTGGTGATGAGCCAGGAAGCCCTCGAAGAGCAGGGGAGCCAATTGCGACCTGGGGGGACGGTGATCATCGATTCTACGGAGGTGGGGGGGGAGCCCCAGGTTGAGGGAAGGGTAATCAGCGTTCCCATCACCCGTTTGGCCCGGGAGAGGCTGAGGGCGGTAGCAGCCAATATGGTGGCCTTGGGGGTCCTGGGTGGGGCCACGGGCATAATCTCCAAGGAGGAGTTGATAGAGGCGCTTCGAGCCCACGCTCCCAAAGGGACGGAGCGGCTGAACGAAGAAGCCTTGGAGTTGGGCTGGGAAGAGGGGGAGAGGGCAAAAGAGGGGTTATCTTGAGGCGTTGCCTGCCTCAATTTAGTGGTTCTTTTTGAAACCGAGGAAGGAAAGAAGAGATGAAAAAAGGTTTGAGGAGAGGGATTGCATGGATCAACTGGGCAACCCTTTTCCTGCTTATAGTGGGGGCGGTGACGGGGGCCGCCTGTGGCGGGCCAACGCCTGAAGTGGCAACCCCATCCCCCACCTCGCTGCCCACGAAGGTGCCAACCGTTACCCCTTCGCCGAGCCCCTTGCCCACTGAGACGCCTTCACCCACACCGACAGCCAACCTGGGGAAAGTGGCCTACGTGCAGGGGGGCGACATCTGGGTCAAAGCCCTGCCCGAAGGCGAACCGCAGCGCCTTACGACTGACGGCCGCAACAGCGAGCCTCGCTGGTCTCCCTCCGGTGAATGGCTGGCCTTCCGCAAAGATGAACAGGTCTGGCTGATGCGGGCCGATGGAGATGATGTCCACCCTCTTGACAAGCGTGGCCCCGTGAACACCTTCGCCTGGTCGCCTGTGGAAGATCGGCTGGCCTACAACGCTGGCTCCGGCATACTACGGCTAGAGGCGATCAACGCCGACGGCACTAACCTGGCAACCCTGGTGCCCCCAAGCCCCTCTGGCTGGATCGGCCACATCGCCTGGAGTCCAGACGGGAGATGGATTGTCTACGAGTGGCGGGAGGGATTGACCTACCAGGGGCTGTGGAAGGTCTCGGCCGACGGAAAAGAGCGGGTCGAACTCTACCCCAGCGGTCCATCGGAGATAGGGGGACCGCTCCTGGTTGGTTGGACCAGCGATGGCCGTTTCGTCCTTGTACAGGACGACATGCGTTCTGCCTCGCTACTGGCTGATGGTTCGCCCCTCTACGCTTTGCCTGCGGATGGCGGCACGCTTGTGCAACTGACCGAGGCTGTCCTGGCCTACTCGGACTTCGTCGTCCCGGAACCAACTTGTACAGGCGGTGTGGCTGTTGTCGCTGGCGGTGGTCGCGGCGCGTGGACAAACAAGGTTCTGCATGTTATCTCGGCTTCCACTGGAGAAAAGACGCCTCTGACCTCGCTGGATCTGGCGGCCTCATCTCCCGCCTGGTCGTCTGACGGCCAGCGTATCGCCTACGTCGCCATGCCCGACCGGGGGGACGAACTTCTGGCAGGTGGGGAACCGGCTCGCCAGGGGCTGATGGAGCGGTGCCTCTGGGTGATCGATCTCCAAGGCAAGCCTCAAGCCCAACAACTCACCGATGATCCAGCCTACCGAGATGAGCGCCCCCTTTGGGCAGCCGATGGTGGTCACATCCTCTTCGCCCGGTTGGATACCGAAGATCGAGCCTCCCTCTGGCTCATCCCTGCAGAGGGTGGTGATCCTCAGCAGGTGGTGGACGAA
>DMLA01000171.1:2565-4513 GCA_003453555.1 Chloroflexota bacterium
TGGTTTGGCTACTACGGGCATGTAGAGTGGGATGGCCTCTATAACTGGTATAGCGGGGAATAGCACCGGCTAGTGGCCACTCCTTTCGATAATGTTCACCTCTGGGGCCGAGGGTTTTTCTTGACCCTTGGCCTCGCTTCACGTAGAATGAAAGTATGAGCGTATCTATCACTTGCTACGATGGTGTCCTCTCCATAGGCGGCAATAAGATCCTCTTGGAGGACGAGGAGAGGGATACGAGGATATTTCTGGATTTCGGGTTGCCTTTTGCCCGGCGATACCTCTTCTTCGAGGAGTATCTGAAGCCCCGCCCTGGGGTAGGGTTGCGTGACCCCCTGCGCCTGGGACTCCTCCCCCCCTTGGAAGGGATATATAGAACCGATCTCCTCGCTGCCCTCTCGGCCGAAGATCGGGCTTACATCTCCTCCTCCCCCCACCATCGGCGGCTAGATATAGACGGGGTATTCCTCTCCCACGCCCACCTCGACCATTCTGGTTACATCTCCTTCCTGCGGGAGGATATCCCTATCTACACCTCGGCCATGACCGCCTTCATCGCCAAGGTGATGCAAGATACCGGGCAGCCTGATTTCGAGCGGGAAGTCTGCTATCTCAATCTTAGAGAACCGAATGAAAAGGGGGTTTTATGCGCCTCCAAGCAGAAGGGCTATCTTGGTCGGCCCTATGTGTTAGTAGACAACCCGGCGCTGGTCAAGCATGACTATTGGCGTTGGTCGCCAGCACAGAGGAAGGATTTGGAGATCTCATCACTGCAGGCTCCCCCCGAGAGGATTGGTGGGTTTCCTTTGAAGGCCTACCCCGTCGATCACTCTATCTACGGGGCCAGCGCCTGCGCGGTAGAGAGCTCGGTTGGGTGGGTGATCTATACCGGCGATCTACGCCTGCGTGGGGTTCGCGGACGGCTCTCCCGACAGTTCATTGAGTCAGCCGCGGCGCTCCAACCGGTGGCTATGTTATGTGAGGGGACACGGATAGACAACGAGGGTTCTGAGGCTACGGAAGAGCAAGTATTCGACGTAGCCCTAAGGGTGGCTCAGGGTGCACGGGGGGTGATTTTGGCTGATTTCGCTGCCCGCAACATAGATCGCTTGCTGATCTTCCTGCGAGTGGCCAAAGAGATAGGCAGGAGGTTGGCCATCTCACCAGTCGATGGCTTCCTCCTGGAGAAGATGAGGCACGTGGATGCTTCTTTGCCCGATGTGGCTGAGGAGGAAGCGGTGGTGATCTATGCTGATGTGAAAAGCGCTCCCCGTTACTGGGAGCGGGAGCTCCGCGAGAGATATGAGGCCAAGGGCAAGTTGATAGGAGCGCGCCAGGTCAGGGGCAGCCCTGAGGATTACATCCTTTGTTTCTCCTTTTTTGACATCAACGACCTGGTGGATATCGACCCTCAGGGGGGGACTTATATCTACTCCTCTAGTGAGGCTTACAATGAGGAGAGCGTGCTCGATCTTTGGCGTCTGCGCAATTGGCTTCGTACCTTTGAGGTAGAACTTATCGGGGATCCAGAGATGAAAGAGGAGCATAGGGAACTGCATGCCTCTGGGCATGCTAGTGGTGCCGATCTACTGTCCATGATTAAAGAAATCCACCCCCAGGTCCTGATACCCATCCATACAGAGAAACCAGAGTTATTTGCCGAGAGCCTAACCGGAACAGGGATAAAGGTGTGCCTGCCTGAAAAGGGCAAGCCCATAGAGTTGGGATGAAGATAATATACCGGGATAAGGAATGGGAACTCCCGGGCGGGATGACGGCTCGGGACGCTATCAGGAAGGTGGGGCTAGACCCCGAAGCGGTGCTCGTCGTCCGCAACGGCGAATTGGTCACTGACGATGTTATCCTGAGCGACGAAGATGAGGTGAAACTGATCGCTGTGGTTTCGGGAGGCGATGGTGAGGTGTCGTAAATGCTCTAAACCCGCGGT
>DMLA01000079.1:0-5639 GCA_003453555.1 Chloroflexota bacterium
GGCTAGCACCCTGGGGGAGATAATGAAGAATATCACGGTTGTCGCCGACGATTTAAGGTTTGTGCCCTTCTACGGCTCTACCGGAGCCCCTACCATCCGCATCGAGGAGATGCAGATCGGCGGAAAATGACTCGCCTGAGGCGAATAGTAGCCTTTATCATAACCATCTATGGGATAGCGGGGATGATATTCGTGATCCTCGCCTGGAGACGAGGGTTAGCAGCCACCGCCCAGATGCGGACCCAACTCCACCAGATGGGAGAGACCCTCGAGACCGCCAGTCTCGCAGCCTATACCGCTGCTGATACCTTGGAAAGCGGAAGCGCAACCCTCATCGATGTGGGCGGTTTTGCCCAACAGGCCAGCGAACCTCTAAAGGAGAGCGGAAACAACCTATTGACGGTGGGGGAAGAGGTAAGCCAGGCTGGAGGGCTCTTGGAGGAGATAGCCGTTCCCGCAACCCTTCAATGGGGCGAGAGTGTTGTGGCCGGAGTCCGCGTCATAACCGGTGCCACCTTCGAATACCAACACCCCTTGGCCTCCGTAGGAGCCGACTTGAAGAGGGCAGGCCAAAGCCTCGATTCCACCGGCCAAGGGCTCTTGCTGACAGCAGAGGAATTGGAGAAAATACCCCCCGATCTCCAAGAGACCAGCCAAAACCTGAGCCATACCTCTCAGGAGGTTCGAAAGTCAGGTGAAGATGTCGAAAGGTTCGCCCAACAGGTCCACGATCTCGCCGACAGCGCTATCTTCAGCCTGGGTCTGGCCGCGATAGTGGGCTACCTAGGCACGCTACATCTCATCTTGGCTCTAATGGGCATAACCATGTGGCCAAATAGTAGAGCCTAGAAAGGAGCGCGCTTGCCTATCTTGAAAGAGAGAGAAAGGGAACAGGCCCAGAAGCAGTTCGAGGCCTTGACTAACCCGGTGAAACTGGTGATGTTCACTCAAAAGATCGAATGCCAGTATTGCGAAGAGACCAGGATGATGGTCGAGGAACTGGCTGCCCTCTCCGACAAGGTGACCGCCGAGATCTACAACTTTATCATCGATAAAGAGGTGGCAGAGAAGTACAAGGTGGACAAGATCCCGGCCATCGCCATTCTAGGAGTTCATCCAGAGAGCCCAGGGGAGAAGGACTATGGCATCCGGTACTACGGGATCCCCGCGGGGTACGAGTTCAGCGCCCTCATCGAGGATATAAAGACCGTCTCCTCCGGCCAATCGGACCTCTCGGAGGAGACGAAAGCCGTCCTGGCCCAAATCGATGAGCCGGTGCATATGCAAGTCTTCACCACCCCCACCTGACCTTACTGTCCCAGGGCGGTCGTCCTGACGCATAAGATGGCTCTAGAGAGCGACCAGATCCGGGCCGATGCCATCGAAGCCATGGAGTTCCCCCATCTAGCCATCAAATACCGGGGGCAAGGGGTGCCCCGCACGGTGATCAACGAGACCCACTTCGTTGATGGGGCCGTGCCCGAGCCGATGATGGTAGAGAGGGTCCTGAAGGCGCTGGGAAAGGATACAACTAACGCCTAGATCGGTCACGAAACTCCTTATCCTGGGAAAGGAAGTTTCTCGTTGCCACTAACCGGCCACTTCGACCTGATGGCTTCTTTTTATGACCGTATCTTTGGCCCACCTGACCCTGCCCATCTGAGGGTACTTCTAGATTTGCCAACTCCAGGTCGCCTCCTGGATGTGGGTGGTGGGACGGGGCGAGTGGCCCAAACCCTGCACCATCAGGTCGGGCAGGTAATCATCCTAGACAACTCGGCAGGGATGTTGCAACAGGCCATCATCAAGGGGTTGGCGGCTGTACAAGGCGAGGTGGAAGAACTTCCTTTCCCCGATGGCTGCTTTAGCCGTATCCTAGTAGTGGACGCTTTTCACCACTTTCGCCACCAGAGTCGGGCCGCTCAGGAGTTGCTTCGAGTCCTCTCTTCCCAAGGGCGACTGGTCATCGAGGAGCCCAATGTGAGACGATGGGCGGTGAAGGTCGTGGCTTTGGCGGAGAAGATGGCACTGATGCGGAGCCGCTTTAGTGGACTAAAGACAGCGATAGAACTCTTTAAGAAATGGGGAGGGAAAGTGACCATCTCCAAAGAAGAAGGGTTCTACTTCTGGCTTGTAGTGCAGAAGGGGAATTATTGACTCGTCGAGAGGAGCGATTATGGCCCATGATGAACTCTTTTCCCGCATGGCCCAGGCGGTTATCGATGGCGAAAAGGAAAGAGCCGTTGAACTGGCGCAAGAGGCCCTCCGCCTTGAGATCCCGCCCTTGGAGGCAATAAACAAGGGCTATATAGTGGGCATCCAAAAGGTGGGAGAACTCTTCGAGAAAGGTGATTTCTTCCTCCCCGAGTTGGTGATGGGAGCGGAGGCGATGCAGGCGGCGCTTGCGGTTTTGGAGCCAGAACTGCAGAAGAGGCAGGAGGTACGAGAGAGGCTGGGGACAGCGGTAGCGGGAACGGTGGAGGGCGACATCCACGAGATAGGCAAGCGCTTGGTCTGCACCATGCTCGTGGCTAACGGCTTCGATGTCCTGGATTTGGGGCCCGATGTGGCCGCCGAGACCTTCATCGAGAAGGTGCGAGAATTGAAGCCGGATCTACTCCTCCTCTCGGCTCTCATGACCACCACCATGCCCGAACAGAAAGAGGTGATCGAAGCCTTGAAAGAAGCCGGCCTTCGCCGCAAAGTGAAGGTCATGGTAGGCGGGGCGGCGGTTACTCCCTCTTGGGCCCAGGAGATCGGCGCCGACGGCTACGCCGAAAACGCCATCGGAGCGGTGGAGGTGGCCAAGGGGCTGGTGGAGGCTTTCTAGCAGCCTGGTTGAGGTGCCCACTGCAGTCTGGCAAGCATTGGGCGACACGAGCCAGGTGGTATATACCCTGACACTATACTAAGAGATAATAGGGCCGGTTTCAAAATCTGCTAGGTGCAAAGGAGGTACAAAGGGCGAATGGAAATTCTCGAAAGGTTGGTTCAGGCTGTCCAAGATGGCGAGGCTGAAGAGGCTGTGGCCCTGGCCCAAGAGGCTATGGCCGCAAAGATGGAGCCTCTGGCGGTGGTGGACGCTTTGACTGAGGGGATACGGGAGGTGGGAGATCGTTTCGAGCGGATGGAGATCTTTCTTCCAGAGATGATGCTAGCCGCCCAGGCGATGCAGAAAACGCTGGAACTATTAAGCCCCTATTTGGAGGGCCAAAAGGAAAGACGAGAGGAGAAAGGCACAGTGGTTATAGGCACCGTGGAGGGAGACATCCACGAGATAGGCAAGAACATAGTGGCCTTGCTCTTAGAAGTAAACGGCTTCACCGTCTATGACCTGGGGCCCGATGTCAACGCCCTCGATTTCATCAAAAGGGCTCAAGAGGTGAAAGCCGATATAATCGGCGCTTCGGCTCTTATGACTACCACTATGCCCGGCCAGGGCGAGATAATAGAACTCCTAAGAGATATGGGGTTACGCGACCATTTCCACGTAACCGTGGGCGGCACCCCCGTCACCCAAGAATGGGCAGAGGAGATAGGCGCCGACTCCTGGGCGGAGAACGCCACAAAAGCGGTGGCTATCTTAGAGAGGGCGATGAAAGAGAGGAGAGGTCATGCCCGCGCCACCCTATAAGATGTGGGAGATATTGGAGCGCGCCCGCACAGGCCCCTTCTGCGAGGATGAGCCCTTCATCATGGAGCGCTTCATGCCCCAACTGAAGGCGGTTATCAGAAAGTACGGAATAGAGTATGACCCTGCCACTCCCGTCCCCTCAGACGACCACCTAGCCGACGCCCTGTGGCGAGCGGGGCTAGAGTTCTTCTTAGAGGTAGGGGTGCTCTGTGTGGATACCCACCGCATCATAACTTTCGAGGAAGGGGAAGTAAAGGAAGCCCTCTATCTTGTGCCAGGAGAATATCTGGTGGGCTCTGGCAAGGACGCCCGCCTCCTGAAACACCGCCCAGTGGAAGATACCAACCCACCCTTCGTCATCTTCAGCCCGGACATAACCTGTGACGAGGAACTCTTCTCGCCCCTCTCTATCGCCTACTTGAAAGAACCCTTGGCTGATGGGGTTTGCGCCCCCATCCTCGAGGAGAGCATGGGGCTCAAGATCAAGGCCCAGACCCCTACGGAGTTGGCGGGGAGCATAGAGCACGCCATGAGCCTCCGCCAAGCGGCGAAACTGGTGGGGCGTCCGGGCATCTTCTTGGTCGCCGCAGGCACGGCGGAATCGGACATAGCGCAGATATCCATTAGCCATTCCGATTGGGGGGTGAGGACCTCAGATAGCCGTCTGGTGGGAGCCCTCACCGAACTGAAGATCGACAACGCTCTCCTCAACAAGGTTGCTCACTATCAACAGTTCGGCTGTTTCGCCGGAAGCCTCACCGGGCCCATCTATGGCGGTTATGCTGGGCGCGCCGAAGGGACCGCCATATTGCAGGTGGCCTATCACCTTATGGGCCTCTTGGTCCACCAAGCCCACTATCAGATGAATTTCCCCTTCCATATCCATTACACCTCCAACTCCAGCCGCGAACTCCTCTGGGTCATAAGCGCCAGCCATCAAGCCATCGCCAGAAACAGTAAACTCATCTCCTTCTCCAACGGCTTCTTGAACGCCGGCCCGGCCACGGAGATGGTCCTCTACGAGGCCGCGGCTCACGCCTTGGCTAGCACCGTCTCAGGGGCCAACCTCTGGGAGGCGGCAGTGGCCCACAACAAATACAAAAACCGGGCCACCCCCCTGGAGGCCCGTATGGCCGCAGAGGTGGGCCACGCTTGCGCCCACATGAACCTCACGCGGGAGGGGGCCAACGAACTGGTGCAGAAAATAGTGGCCAAATACGAGGAAAGAGTCGCCGATGCGCCTTTAGGCAGCCTCTTCTCCGAGTGCTACGATGTGGCCAAGGCCGTGCCTAGGAAAGAGTATCTCGACCTCTACGCCCGAGTTAAAGACGATCTAATAGAGATGGGCCTCGAATTCCCCTATTGAGATGCCGCCGCCTACTAATGGAGATAACTCTCAAGGTACAAAAGCAAAACTCTAAAAGGATAACCATGACCGAACATGTTCCAGTGCTGGCAGAAGTTACCTTCTGCCAGCGGGGGGCTTCGGACGTCAGATGGTAACATCTGACCCCACATCAAAACTCTAAAAGGAGAACCGTGACCGACTATATACAGGTTATCACCACCACAAACACAGAGGAAGAGGCCAGGAAGATACAGCGCGTCCTCGTCGAAGAGCGCGCTGCGGCCTGCGTTCAGGTCATAGGGCCTATCTCCAGCCTCTATTGGTGGGAGGGCAAAATCGAAGAGGCGAAGGAATGGATATGCCTGGCCAAGGCCAAAGCCAGAGACTACCCAGGCATCGAATCTCTAATCAAGGAGAACCATTCCTATGGCGTGCCCGAGATTCTGGCCGTACCCATCGCCGCGGGAAATAAAGATTACCTCGCTTGGATCAGCGAGGTAACCAGCCCTTAGTCCAAAAGAAAGTAGGGCAGGTCTCTTGCCCGCCCTACTCCTCTATCCACTCCTCGCCTCCCTCATAAAACTCCTTCTTCCAGATGGGGACTATCTCCTTGAGCCTATCGATGGCGTATCTTGCCGCCTCGAACGCTTCCCTTCG
>DMLA01000079.1:6017-7139 GCA_003453555.1 Chloroflexota bacterium
CCCTACCCGCTGCACGATGGCCGCCCTTACCCCCCACCTCTCTTGTATCTCCTGGCCTATCTCCCTCAACTTGGCCTCCGCCATCTCCGGATAGGCCTCGTACTCCAGGTGTTGCACCTCGCGCCCTCGGGAATGACGCCGCACCGTGCCCTGGAAGGTGACGATGGCCCCCGCCTCCTCGTCCCTCACCTCATCTATCAGTTCCCGTAATCGTATCTCCTCCTCGGTGACCCGAAAAGAACCCCCACTCACTGGCGGGATGAAGGCCACCTCGTCTCCTTCCTTCAAGGACCTATCCAGGGAGGCATACTCCCCATTGACGGCCACTAGCAGTGAAGGGCCGAACTCGAGAAGCGGCGGATGCTCCTCTCCCAATCTCCGCCAAAGGTCGAGAGCAGAAACGGCCCCTTCGACCTCCAGGTTCATCTCTCCTCGACCCACCGCTTCTCTATAGGCGGCGAAAAGCCGGACCCTTATCCTCATCATTCATGCTCCATACTTGGTCATCCGCAAAGCATGGGCCAAAGCCAGGCTCATCAGGTTGACCATCGGTTGCCGCCCCAGGCCCCCGCGAGCGCAACTGATCTCGTCGAATCGCCCCACCTCGTCCACTCGAGCGTAGGTGGAGTGCAAAAGGACGGGCAGGGGGTGCCAACTATGGCTCCGCAACTTGGCAGGGGTAGAATGATCTCCTGTCACCACCAAGACATCCGGGTTCAACCTGGTGATCTCGGGCACCAGGGCATCCACCTCCTCCAAGATTCGCACCTTGGCATCGAAATCCCCATCCTCCCCCCGGCTATCTGGCTCCTTCACATGCAGGAAGAAGTAATCGAACTCCTGGTACCTCTCCCTCAAGGCAGCGAACTCACCCCTTATATCTTTGCACACCGGATGCAACTCCATCCCCACCAACCGCGCTAGCCCCCGATACATGGGATAGTTAGCGATAGCCAGAGATCTGAGGCCAAACCGCTCTTCCATGGAGGGGTATCGCCTGTATTTGGCAAAACCCCGCAAGAGGATGCTATTGGCCCGCTCTTCCCGAGCCAAAACCTCCTGGGCCTGGGAGAGAAACCGGTTTACCAATCTCGCCGTCTCCCCCGCTCGGGGGTCGGTGGC
>DMLA01000212.1 GCA_003453555.1 Chloroflexota bacterium
AAACGATGCTAGACGAAGCCAACCGCTTTTGATTCTCGGGGGTGTCATCTTCTACCTCGTTTGTCTCGCCGTTTTGGGTTGGCTGGGCTTGAAGGTGATCGGTTCCCATCGTTATCTCCATCGGGGGGTCGTCTATGGGGAGCCCCCGGATATACCGCTGACCTCTCTTTATCCCCTGGGGGTAAACGCTTCTTTAGAGCGGTATGAGAGCGAGGAAGATTTGCGCCAGGCGCTGGAGTATGCCCGTGATGGTGGCTTCCTCTGGATCAGGCAGCATTTCCCTTGGGCCCAGATTGAGCCCGAACGGGGGGTCTATTCCTGGGAGAAGTGGGACAGGATCGTGGCGCTGGCCGAGGAGTATGGGCTCACTCTCATCGCCGTTCTCGATACCTCGCCTCCCTGGGCCCGGGCGCCCCTGGACGGGGATAACCTCTACGCTCCGCCCTGCGATTTTGCCCATTATGAGGGTTTCGTTCGCGCTTTTGCGGACCGCTATAGAGATGACATCGATTTCTACGAGATCTGGGACCAGCCCAACATCTACCCTCATTGGGGGGAGCGGTACGTGCAACCTATAGGCTATGTGCATCTCTTGCAGGGGGCTTATGGGGCCGTCAAGGGGGCCGATCCTGAGGCTTTCGTCCTCTCCGCTGGGCTGGCACCCAACGTGGAGCCAGGTGGCCGCAACATGAGCGATCTCCTCTTCCTCCAGGAGATGTATGAGGCGGGAGCCAAGGGGTATTTCGACATCTTGGCTATCAAGCCTTACGGCTTTTGGAGCGGGCCTGAGGATCGACGCTTGGATCCCGGGGTCACCAATTTCTCCCGGGCGGTGCTCTTGCGGCAGGTGATGCTTCGCAACGGGGATAATAAGGCGGTTTGGGCGGTGGAGTTCGGTTGGAACTCGCTTCCTCTCGACTGGGCAGGGGAGCCTCCTCCTTGGGGTAGTGACACCGAAGAGGTGCAGGCCCAGCGAACGGTGGAGGCGATAGAGCGGGCTTTGGAGGAGTGGCCCTGGCTGGGAGTCATGGCCCTCATGCACCTCCAGCCCAACGCACCTCCTGATGACCCTATTCATGGCTTTGCTCTCCTTGATGAGGATTCTTCTCCCAGAGCGACCTACCGAGAGGTGGCCCGATGGACAGAGGGAGGGGTGCCCGCTCACCCTGGCCGTTACCCGGACAATAGTTGGGCAGCCCACTATGAGGGAGAGTGGGAGAGGAAGGCGCTCTCTGTCATAGAAGGTCCAGGGAGCCTGGAGTTCTCTTTTGTGGGCACCGGCTTAGATCTGCTCCTCACCGACCCTTTCACCGCTGCCCAGGTGACCATCGATGGGCAAGAGGTTGAGTTTATAAGCCGCGAAAGGGGCGTGATGGACCTCCCGTGGGAGGGGAAAGGGGCAGATTATTCCCGGATGGTCAATTATCAAGAGGTGACCTTGGCGCGCGGGCTTCCTGACGGGGTCCACACTTTGCAGTTGGTCACAGACAGCGACTCAGAGGGGGGTATCATCGGCTTCATCGTTCGGCGCGATGCCGACTTCAAGGCTTACCATCTCTCTCTTGTCCTCTTGGCAGGAGTGGCCACGATGGTCTCTTGGCGGTTGGGCAGNNGAGGGGTGCCCGCTCACCCTGGGCGTTACCCGGACAACTGTTGGGCAGCCCGGTATAAGGGGGAATGGGAGAGAGACGCCCTCTCTATCATAGAAGGGCCGGGGAGCCTGGAGTTCTCTTTCGTGGGCACCGGCTTGGATTTGGTCCTCACCGACCCTTTCACCACTGCCCAGGTGACCATCGATGGGCAAGAGGTTGAGTTTATAAGCCGCGAAAGGGGCGTGATGGACCTCCCGTGGGAGAATAAAGGGGCAGATTATTCCCGGATGGTCAATTATCAAGAGGTGACCTTGGCGCGCGGGCTTCCCGACGGGGTACATACTTTGCAGTTGGTCACAGACAGCGACTCAGAGGGGGGTATCATCGGCTTCATCGTTCGGCGCGATGCCGACTTCAAGGCCTACCATCTCTCTCTTGTCCTCTTGGCAGGGGTGGCCACGGTGGTCTCTTGGCGGTTGGGCAGGCTTATACTTTTGGAGCCTTCTCAGCGAACATGGCGAAGGCTGGCGAACCTATACCTTGGCCTCGCGGAGTGGCAACAGATGGGGCTTTTGGCCTTGGCCCTGGGGGTCTATCAATTCTCTCCCTGGAGCCTTATTAGCCTGGTGGCCTTGGCCATGGTGGCGGCTCTTTTGTATCTCCGCCTCGACCTAGGCTTGGCTTTCATAGCCCTCTCCATCCCCTTCTTTCTCTACCCTAAGCCCCTCTTGGGGAAGGCGTTCTCCCTGGTGGAAACGCTGACCCTCATCTCTTTCCTCCTCTGGTTCTTGAAGACGACGATCGGCTCTTGGAGCGAGGCCTNNTCTCTTGGCGGTTGGGCAGGCTCATACTTTTGGCCCCTTCTCAGCGAACATGGCGAAGGCTGGCGGATCTATACCTTGGCCTCGCGGAGTGGCAACAGATGGGGCTTTTGGCCCTAACCTTGGGGGCTTATCAGTTCTCTCCCTGGACGCTTCTTACTCTTGTGGCCTTGGCCATGGCGGCGGCTCTTTTGTATCTCCGCCTCGACCTAGGCTTGGCTTTCATAGCCCTCTCCATCCCCTTCTTCCTCTACCCTAAGCCCCTCTTGGGGAAGGCGTTCTCCCTGGTGGAAACGCTGACCCTCATCTCTTTCCTCCTCTGGTTCTTGAAGACGACAATCGGCTCTTGGAGCGAGGCCTTGAGGCGGTATAAGAAGGATTCCTCCTTCGAGTTGCAAGAGGTGCCTTGGGGGGTCTGGCTTTTGAGGGAACTCCCTTCTTTCGTCCTCTACTGGGCGGGCGATTTCTGGCGCTCTCTTACTGTGCTCGACCTGGGGGTCCTCTTCTTCCTGCTCCTCAGCCTCTTCTCTCTCACCGCCTCTGAGAACTTCGGGGTGAGCGCCCGGGAGTTCCGAGTGGTGGTCTTAGAGTCGGCGCTCTTTTATCTCCTTTTGCGAGAGGTTCCCCAGCACAAGGGAGAACTTTGGCGTATCGTTGACGGACTGGTTGCGGCTGCCGTGATCGTCTCCCTGTACGGCCTCTTCCAATACTTCTTCACCACCGATGTGATCGCTGTGGAAGGGGTGCGGCGCATCCGAGGGGTTTACGGCTCCCCCAATAACCTCAGCCTTTTCCTGGGCCGCGTTCTTCCCCTTACCCTGGCCGTCTCCCTTTTTGGTGCCGCCAAGCACCGTCGTCTGGTCTACGGGGCTGCTTCGCTTCCTATGGTGGCGTGCCTCTTTCTGACCTTTTCTAGGGGGGCCTGGCTCTTAGGGGTACCAGTGGCCGCTCTCTTTTTGGGGCTGATGCGGGGGCGAAGGGCTTTTTTGGCCGCCCTAGGTGGGGTAGGGGCCGCTATTTTGGCTCTCCTCCCCTTGGCTGGACTGGAGCGGCTAACCTCTCTTTTGAGTTTGCAGGAGGGAACAACTCAGCGGCGCCTGGCTCTATGGAAGTCGGCCCTGCAGATGATCTGCGATCATCCCCTCTTTGGGGTGGGGCTGGACAACTTCCTCTATCAGTACCCTCGTTATATGTTGCCGGAGGCTTGGCAAGAGCCGGATCTCTCCCACCCCCACAACCTGATCTTAGATTGGTGGACCAGGCTGGGGGTTTTGGGGGTGGTAGCCTTGATCTGGCTGGAGGTGGCCTTCTTCAAGGTCGCCCTTCGCCTCTACCGGAGCCTGGAGGATGAGGGGATGCGCGTTCTATCTCTTGGTCTAATGGCCAGCATGGTGGACTTCCTGGCCCACGGCCTGGTGGACAATTCGTACTTTCTGGTCGATTTGGCTTTTATCTTTTGCTTGACTTTGGGTCTCGTGCGGCGGATGGAGAGGATAGATATATGAAAAGCAGGTACATAGTTTGTAATACGTTCTTTAGCCTACCTCAATTTCCTGAAACCTGTCAGATAGTCTCCAACCATCGCCTGGTGCTAAGAAACATTCTTTTGTGTAATTCAAGGGACAGAGGGCATTTTGAGCATGGAAGCATATACGACCCTCATTGGGAGGGAAGGGATGATGATGGAGTGCCTGAATATCGACAGTGCGAAGAACTATCGCGCTGCGGGATAGCAAAGAGGTCTGAAAGGTACAAGGAACTATACATCCTTTTCAGAACCTGCTATACACTTATTGATGGCTCTGCAAAATTCCTGGCGGCAGGTTACTATAAAGTGGGAAAGGATTTTTCGGAGACCGAACCGAAACGAAGTGATCCCCAAATAAGCATACCCATTATCAAGGCTGCCGAAGCTAAGTTTGTTTCCCTAGAAGATGCTATGTCCATAGCAAAGGCAACGGATATGGCCGGTTTTCTTAGAGAGAATAACCTGTATCGCGTTTCCTTTAGCAATGAAAACCAGCGATTTAAGAGCCACCTAGAAGAATGGTTGGAGGAACTGATATCTGAGGAAAGAGAGAACTTATTGAAAGACTATCAGAGGCAGACCGTTAGAATCAGACAAATCTTTGAGGCAGCGCAACAAAACGATGAGGTATATAATGATTGCTTTG
>DMLA01000096.1 GCA_003453555.1 Chloroflexota bacterium
AGGCAGGTTTGCGGAGGGAGAGGCCGGATGGTATAATATGTAATTAACGAGTTATAAAAGTGAGGGAGGATGGGGAAGGAGGGGCTCAACCTCAAAATGCAAGAGGTGCGCCAGATGGCTGATGCCAAGGGTTTCTCCGCTGACGAGGAGCGCGTCTGGGAGATGTTAGCCCTCATCCATAGCGAGATCTCCGAGGCCACCGATGCTTACAAGAAGGGGGAGCCCTATGATGCGGTAGGCGAGGAACTGATAGATGGTATCATCCGCATCCTTCACCTCCTCTCGGCTCTCGATCTGGACGCCGAGGCTCTTTACCAACGGAAGATGGCCGAAAACTGGGGGCGGCCATATAAGTATGGCACCGTGCGAGGTGGCTAAAATAGTGGCGGCAGAAGCCAGTTAACCCCAGGTTTGGTGGGCTGGGAGGTTTTGCCATGAGAAAGTGGCGCTGGGTAATCTGGTTGGTCGTTTCTATCCTACTGGCTAGTTGCGGCAAGAGACCTGGCCTCACAGGGGAATGGGTAACTTACCGTAACGAGGAGTACCATTTCTCTTTCGATCACCCAGAAGGCTGGGCGCTCTCTGAGGGGCCGGAGTGGACATATAGATACGGAGAGGGGCTTGCCTCTCTCAACAATCAAGGGCGTAGCCCCTTCTGGTTGACTGAACAAGAGATGCTCCCCAACCAATGGGAATATGGCCCAGGGGCTTTCTTGAAGCAACTGCCCTCCGGTGGTGTTTACCTGGAGGTGGGCTTGAGTTATGGCCCCCCGATTCGACCACAGGATTATGGCCCGGAGATGGAAGCCAGTGATCTATCTTCGCTGATGCAAGGGGCCGACTGGGAAACGCTAATGGGAGGGTTGCAGCGCTACCAAGTCCGCTTCGATAAATGGGGACGCTGGTGGAACTTGGTGGCCTATCTGAGGGAGCCCGTGCAGGACGAGGATCAGTCTAGGGTAGAGCGTATATTCAACACTTTTCGCTTCGACTCCATCCCCGCAGGCGACGAATTATGGGCTATCGGGGAGGCGAAGAAACATCTCCCTTCAACTATGCGCCCAGAGCGCTTCCCCTATACTCAGGGCATGGTAGGAGAGGAGGCCATGGTAGGAGAGGAGGGCAAAGAGGGTGTCTTCCGCCAGACAGAGGCGCAGCGAATCGAGGATGATGTGATGGTGACCTTCACCTATGGATGGGGTGGTTGGGAGGAGTGCCATCCGGATAGGTGCCATCAGTGGGTCTTCCGGGTCACTGCAAAGGGCGAGGTGATCCTCGTAAGTGAGTCAGGAGCGACGCCTCCTGAGTTGTAAAGAGGCTATAGATGTTAAGAGAGCGACTCTATCGTGCAGAGGCTATCGTCCTTCGCAGGATGAATCTAGGGGAGGCCGATAGGCTGCTCACCCTCTATACCCCGGAATGGGGGAAGATCAGGGTTCTGGCTAAGGGGGTGCGCAAGCCCACCAGCCGTAAGGCTGGCCACCTGGAGCTTTTCACTCACAGCCGACTTCTCATCGCCAAAGGCCGTTCCCTAGATATCGTGACCCAGGCGGAGACGATAACCTCTTTCCTCCCCTTGCGGAAAGATCTGACTCGCACCTCCTACGCCTATTATGTGGCGGAACTTGTGGATCGGTTTCTGGAGGAGGGCGAGGAGAGCCCGGCTCTCTTCAGGCTCCTGCTTGAGACTTTGGGCCATCTAAGTGAGGCCCAGGACCCACGCCTCGTGGTCCGGCATTTCGAACTCCATCTTCTGGGGCAGGTGGGCTATCGACCTGAACTCTACCGCTGTCTAGGTTGCGGAAGGGAAATCGAAGGTGAGGCGGTTTTCAGCCCCTCTCAAGGGGGGGTGCTTTGCCCGCCCTGCGGCGGGAAGAGAGAAGGGAGCCCTTTATCAGCGGATCTCCTCCGCTATCTACGGCTTCTGCAAAGGAGGGAGTACACCCTCTGTCAAACTCTCCAGCCCAGCCCTGAGGTGCATAGCGGGTTGGAGAGAACTACGCGCCATTATATCTCTTATATCCTGGAGAGGAGGCTGAGATCTCTCGATTTCATAGATACCTTAAGACGGGAAGAGGAAAAGCCTCTGGCAAAGGAGAAAGGCGTTTAGATGGTAGATATGGATACCCTGGTATCCTTGTGCAAAAGGCGGGGTTTTATCTTTCAATCGAGCGAGATATACGGGGGCTTCGGTAGCGCCTGGGACTACGGTCCCTTGGGAGTGGAGTTGAAGCGGAACATCAAGGAGGTCTGGTGGAGGGACCTGGTCCAAAAGAGGGAGGATATCGTAGGGCTGGATGCCAGCATCTTGATGTCCCCTCAGGTCTGGATAGCCTCGGGGCATGTGGAGAAATTCACCGACCCTCTGGTAGATTGCAAATCTTGCCAACGGCGCTTCCGCGCCGACGAGGTGGGAGATCGTTGCCCGGAGTGCGACGGCGAACTCACCGAGGCTCGCCAGTTCAACACCATGTTCAAGACCTTCGTGGGCCCCGTGGAGGACGAGGCGTCGGTCGCCTACCTGCGTCCGGAGACGGCTCAAGGTATCTTCGTCAACTTCCCCAACGTGCGGAGCGCCACGCGCCGAAAACTACCCTTCGGCATCGCCCAGATCGGGAAGGCCTTCCGCAACGAGATCACGCCGGGGAATTTCACCTTCCGCACTCGGGAATTTGAACAGATGGAGATCGAATATTTCGTGAAGCCGGGGGCCGACGAAGAGTGGTTTGAATATTGGGTAAAGGAGCGTCTAGAGTGGTATAAGCGGTATGGCATAAGAGAGGAAAACCTCCGCCTCCGAGAGCATGGCCCAGAGGAACTCTCTCACTACTCCAAAGCCACCTATGACATCGAGTACAATTTCCCCTTCGGCTGGTCGGAGTTAGAGGGGATCGCTAACCGGACCGATTTCGACCTCCGCCAGCACGCGGAGTTCAGCGGCAAAGATATGACCTACTTCGATGAGGAGACGGGGGAGCATATCTACCCTTACGTGATTGAGCCCTCCGGGGGGATAGATCGGGCCGCTCTGGCTTTCCTCGTGGACGCCTACCACGAGGAGGAGGTGAGGGGAAGGAAGCGGGTGCTTTTGCGCCTTCATCACGATTTAGCCCCGGTCAAGGTGGCGGTCTTGCCCCTCCTGCGCAACCGTCCGGAGGTCGTGGCTCTAGCCAAGGAGATCGCTCGTGACCTCCGTCCCCATTTTGTGGTCATGTACGACGATACCGCCTCCATCGGGAGGCTCTACCGGCGACAGGACGAGGTCGGCACCCCCTATTGTGTTACAGTGGATGTGCAGTCCTTGGAAGACAAGGCAGTGACGGTGAGAGAACGGGATTCCATGGAGCAGGCGCGTCCTCCCATCGCTGAACTGAAAGGTTTTCTTCTGGAGAAGTTAAAAGTCTGTTAAAGAGAAAGGAGCGACTATGACCGCCGAGAAGAAATGGGTTTACATGTTCGAGGAGGGGGACGCGACGATGCGGGACCTCCTAGGAGGCAAAGGGGCCGGCCTGGCGGAGATGGCTAATATCGGTTTACCTGTTCCGCCAGGGTTCATCATAACCACCGAGGCCTGCCTGGCCTACTATGAGGCCGGAGAGAAGTTCCCCCCTGGGATGTGGGGGCAGACCCTCTCGGCGCTCAAGGTGGTCGAGGAAAGGAGCGGTAAGCGGTTTGGGGACCCTAAAAACCCCCTTCTGGTATCTGTCCGCTCTGGGTCTAAATTCTCTATGCCGGGCATGATGCAGACCGTCCTCAACCTGGGTCTCACCGACGAGACGATCAAGGGGCTCATCGAACTCACAGGCAACGAGCGTTTTGCCTACGATGCCTACCGCAGATTGGTGCAGATGTTCGGCCATGTGGTCTTGGAGATAGAGGCTCGCCGCTTCGAGTCGGTCTTGGAACGGGTAAAGGAGGATAAGGGTTACGAGGTGGACACCGACCTCACCACCGAAGACCTAAAGGCTATCACCGAGGAGTTTAAGAAGGTCATCGAGGAGGAGAAGGGCTTCCCCTTCCCTCAAGACCCCCATGAGCAACTCCGCCTGGCTACAGCGGCGGTCTTTAGGTCTTGGAACATCAAGCGGGCGGTGGATTATCGCGAGTTCCACAAGATCCCCCATGATCTAGGCACCGCGGCGAACGTGGTCACTATGGTCTTCGGCAACATGGGTTTCGACTCCGGGACGGGGGTGGCCTTCACCCGGAATCCGGCTAGCGGGGAGAAGGAACTTTACGGGGAATATCTCCTCAGCGCTCAAGGTGAGGATGTGGTAGCCGGCATCCGAACCCCCAAGCCTATCTCTCAACTGAAGGAGGAGATGCCCGAGATATATGCCCAGTTTGCAGAGATCTGTGAGCGGTTGGAGAGACATTATCGGGATGTGCAAGATGTGGAGTTCACCATCGAGCGGGGCAAACTTTGGATGCTCCAGACTCGAACCGGCAAGCGAACCGCTCGAGCGGCGGTGAAGATCGCGGTGGATATGGTGAAAGAGGGGATAATCAGCAAGGAAGAGGCGGTGCAGCGGATCGAGCCCTCTCAGATCGACCTCTTGCTCCATCCAGCCTTCGATGATAAGGCTAAACTTCAGGCTTTAGAGGATGGCAGGTTCTTGGCTAAAGGGCTCAACGCCTCACCGGGAGCAGCGGTAGGGGTGGCGGCCTTCGATGCGGATACCGCCCAGGAGTGGGGAACGGCAGGTAGACCGGTGATCCTGGTTCGACCGGAGACTAACCCCGATGACGTACACGGGATGTTACAAGCCCAGGGTATCCTCACCCAGCATGGTGGGGCCACCAGCCACGCCGCAGTGGTGGCCCGGGGCCTGGGCAAACCTTGTGTGGCCGGTTGTGAGGCCATAAGCATAGACCTGGAGGCTAAGACTTTTTCCGCGAACGAAAAGGTGGTGCGGGAGGGTGACTATATCTCCCTCGATGGGGGCACCGGCGAGGTGTTCATAGGGCAGATAGTCAGGGTGGAACCTAAGTGGGAGAAAGAGAAGGAACTCCAAACCCTCCTCTCCTGGGCGGACGAGTTCCGCCGCCTAGGGGTCTGGGCCAACGCCGACTACCCCCGCGACGCCCAGCGAGCCCGGGAGTTCGGCGCCGAAGGGATAGGCCTTTGCCGCACGGAGCATATGTTCTTCGAGGAGGAGCGACGACCCATCGTGGTGAAGATGGTGATGGCCGATGACGAGGAGGAGCGGAAAGCGCTCCTGGATCAACTCCTCCCCTTCCAACGGGAGGATTTCGAAGGGCTCTTCGAGGTGATGGATGGGCTGCCGGTCATCATCCGGCTCATCGACCCCCCTATGCATGAGTTCCTGGCCCCTCGGGAGGAGGTGCTGGAAGAGGTGACACGACTCCGTTGCACTGGCCAAGACCCCCAGCGACTGGCCGAAAAGGAGAAACTCCTTCGGGTGGTGGAGAGCATGTGGGAGGTTAACCCCATGCTCGGCCTCCGGGGTTGCCGGGCAGGGATCATGTACCCCGGCCTCACAGAGATGCAGGTCAGGGCCATCTTCCAAGCCGCTTGCCGCAAGGCGAAGGAGGGGATCGAGGTCCATCCCGAGGTGATGATCCCCTTGGTGGGCCATGTCAACGAACTGAAGGTGGAGCGTGAGAAGTTGGAGAAGGTGGCCAAGGATGTCATGGCTGAGGAGGGGATCGAGGTAGACTATAAGTTCGGCACCATGATCGAGATCCCTCGGGCGGCCCTCACCGCAGACGAGATCGCCAAGTACGCTGAATTCTTCTCTTTTGGTACCAACGACCTCACTCAGATGACCTACGGCGTCTCTCGCGATGACGCGGAGGGGAAGTTTCTGCTCCAGTATGTCGAGCGCGGCATCCTGCCGGAGAACCCCTTCCAAGTGTTGGACCGTGAGGGTGTGGGGCAGTTGATGCGTGTGACGGTGGAGAGAGGGAGGAGCACACGCCCAGATCTGGAGATAGGCATCTGCGGTGAGCACGGAGGGGATCCCAGTTCCATAGAGTTCTGCCACCAGTTAGGGCTGAACTACGTCAGTTGTTCCCCCTTCCGCGTGCCCATCGCTCGTTTGGCCGCCGCTCAAGCGGCCCTGGAGGAGGTGGAGAGGGATAAGTAGAGGGCTGAGGCTGAAAAGATCAGTGGAGCACGTCACAAACTCAACCTGAACAACGGAGGGGACCCCATGGATATCATCAAAGTATCGGCCAAGTCCAGAGCAACGGCGGTGGCGGGCGCCATCGCGGGGGTGGTGCGGGAGAGCAACAAAGCAGAGGTGCAGGCCATCGGCGCCTGGGCGGTAAACCAGGCGGTGAAGGCCGTGGCCATCGCTCGTGGGTACCTGGCCCTCGACGGCTTCGACGTGATCTGTATCCCCGCTTTCATAGAAGTGACCATTGATGACCAGACGCGCACCGCTATGAGGCTTACCGTCGAGCCCCGATGAGGTGTGATCTCCACCTTCACTCCACCGCCTCCGACGGTGCCTATTCGCCTTCCCAGTTGGTAAAGATGGCCCTAGCCAAGGGGCTGGGGGCTATCTCTCTCACCGACCATGATTCGACGGAGGGGATAGACCCAGCCTTAGGGGCAGCCAAAGGTACACCCTTGGAGGTGATACCGGGGGTGGAGATAAGCGCTGAGGTGGGATCCCAGGAAGCCCATATCTTGGGGTATTACATCGATCATCATTACGAACCTCTCCAGGAGAGGTTGAGAGCCATACGGGATTTTCGCCGTCATCGCGCTTGGAAGATGATCGAGAGGCTAAAGGATCTAGGTATGCCCCTCAGTCGGGAACGGGTGGCGGAGATAGCGGGGGAGGGTTCCATAGGGAGGCCCCACATCGCCCGAGCGATGATGGAGAAAGGGTACGTATCTTCGACCACTGAGGCCTTCGTCAACTACATCGGAAGAAGCGGTCCCGCCTACGTACCTCGTTACAAGATAACCCCCCTGGAGGCCACACAGATGATCTTGGAGGCTGGGGGGCTCCCCGTCTTGGCTCACCCCTTGGAGGTCTTAGGGCTTTTGCCTGAACTTGCTTCTGCCGGCCTGGTGGGGCTCGAGGCTTACTATGGCCAATACTCCCCGGAGCAAAGCCAAAATCTGGCCCGCAGAGCAGAGAAATATGGCCTCATCGCCACGGGGGGAAGCGATTTCCACGGCCCGGGTATCCTGGAGACCCCCGATCTGGGAGAGGTCTGGATCCCTGAAGAGGTGGTGGCGCGACTGCAGGCTCTAAAGCGGTCAAGGAGTTAAGACCTCAAACCCGCTCTCTCAGTTCCTGGGCCGAGACCTCTACGGTTACCTCGCTCCTCAGTTCTACCTCTACCGTCTCCTTCAAGATGTTTATGCTCTTCACCCTCCCTACGCCGTAGGGGGTCTCCACTATAGTGCCCACTTTGGGGAACTTCTCCTTCAGGGAGCGGTAGGTCTCGCTCTCATAGGCTAGGCAGCAAAGTAACCGTCCACAGACCCCGGAAATCTCCCCTGGGCTCAAGGAGACACCCTGTAGTCTAGCCATCCTTATGGAGACGGGCGAGAATTCGCAGAGATGGGTGGCACAGCAGAGGACCCGACCACACCGCCCCAAACCCCCCAGAAGCTTAGCCTCGTCTCGCACCCCTACCTGGTGAAGCTCTACCCTGGTTTTGAGGGTTCGGGCCAGATCTCTTATCAACTCTCGGAAGTCGACCCGTTTCTCGGCGGTGAAATAGACCACCAGCCGGCTGCCGTCGAAGTTGTATTCCGCCTTGGTGAGCTTCATCTCCAGGCCATGTTCGGCCACCTTCTCCCTGCATCTCTCCAGAGCCTCTCGCTCCTGTAACCGGTGCCTTTCCCTCTCCGAGAGGTCGAAAGGGGTGGCTCGGCGCTCTATCGGTTTGAGATGCTCGGAAGGCTCGCTCACCTCTTGCGGAGGGGCAACCACTCTCCCCAGCGCTCGCCCCCGCGCCGTATCCACTACCACATATTCGTCGACCCTCAAATCCTCGAACCCGGTGGCATCAAAATGGTATATCTTCCCTGCTCGCTTGAAACGAACCCCCACTACCTTAGGCATGAATCTTTCCCCTCACTTATCGCTTGCTCGGTAGGTCCAACATCAAGACCTCTAAGGCCAAACGAAGGTTAAGATTGCTTTCCAATTGTTGCAACGCTTTCCGTATGGAGGAGATGAACTCCTTTATCTCTCCTAACTCATGCTTCTCTGCCTCTTCGGCCAGGATATCTCGCCGATCGATGTTCTCCGTCTTATCCCAGCACCCCTCTTTGGCTAGGAGGAGGTCTCTCCACCAGCCGAGCCATAGGGTCAGGATCTCTTTCGCCCTTTCGGGCTGGCTTCCCCAGCGCTGGGCAAAGGAGAGTCTCTCCAGCCGCCTGGCACCCGGGAGGGACAAGAGCTCATCTAATCGCTCGTTCCGCTCCTTCAAGAGGGCTTCATTTTGGGCGGCCTCTACCGCCCAGCCCATCCTCCCCGCGGAGAGGGCCGCGATGAGATGAGCCCGCTCTCCCTCAAGGCCCCACCTTCGCTCCAATGCCTGGCCGATGAGGTCTGTGGAGGGGGGTCGCAGGTTGAAAATCTGGCAACGGGAGACTATGGTGGGGAAGAGAAGGTCGGTATGGAGGGCGGTGAGGAGGAGAACCACATGGGGCGGTGGCTCCTCCAGGGTTTTCAATAAGCAGTTGGCTGCTCCAGGGGTCATATTCTCCGCTTGGGGGATGATGAAGACCTTCCATCTCCCCTCGAAGGGCATCAGCGCGGCATCGCTTTGGATGGAACGGATGGCGTCGATGCCCAGGGCCGTGGAGCCCTCGCGCTCTTCGAGGAGCCCTTTCTGATAGGCCAGGTCCACCATCCGCACATCGGGGTGGATGCCTTGGGAGATCTTACGGCAGGAGAGGCACTCTCCACAAGGCTTATCCTCACCCGTGCAGTTCAGGGCCCGAGCCAGTTTTAAGGCCAGGGTGGTCTTCCCGATGCGAGGGGAGCCGGTGAAGACGTAGGCATGGGATATATTCCCCCGCGTGAGGGAGTTTTGAAGGAGAGCAATGGCCCACTGGTGTCCCACAACTTGCCACATTTCGCAACCCTCATACATTCTACCACATCATCCTTTGGGACTCCAAACTCGGTAGTCATCCAGCTAGTCTCGTTTTAGTGGCGTCAGATGTTACCATCTGACGCTTCCAGCCTTGGCCGTCAGCCTGCCCCAAGGCGTACCAGGCCGGGGGAGGAAACTCTTGACGGCACTTAAAAACCGGCTGTCCCTTGGGATCCCTGTCCCGCAGGGATCCCGAGGGATGGGAAAGCCTCGATTTCCCCTGCAGCACCAGGATTGAAGCCTTCAGGCGGTATGCGGTTGTGCGTTCGGCATCCTGAGGATGCCTCAGCATCCGAAGGAGAGGTGACAGAGGGGTTAGTATATCGAGGCCGGGATGAGGCTGCTCGTAGTGAGAGTAGATCCGACCTGGATGGGGCAGGTATGGAAACCTGCCCTACTTACTCCAAACTCGGTAGCCATCT
>DMLA01000213.1 GCA_003453555.1 Chloroflexota bacterium
TTTTTCTAACTTGCCTGTCAGTTGACTATATGCTATACTTTTGAATTGAACCTAATAAGCACGTCTCCTGACTGGACGGAGTGTGCCGAGGGAAGATTTTGCTCGGTTCCCGGCTAGGGGGAGGGAGGCGGAAGTCTAAAACGAAAGGGGTTTAGTATGGCTGTGGTGACTATGAAGGAGCTCTTGGAGGCCGGCGTCCATTTTGGGCATCGTACTAGGCGATGGCACCCCAAGATGCGGTCTTATATCTTCACGGAGCGTAACGGGATCCATATCATCGACTTGGAGCAAACCATCTCCCGGTTGGAGGAAGCGTGTGGGAAGGTAAAGGAGGTGGCCAGCGAGGGGGGGACGATCCTCTTCGTAGGCACCAAGAAGCAGGGGCAGGAGAGTATCGCCTTGGCAGCCGAGAGTTGTGGCATGCCCTATGTGAATGAGCGTTGGCTAGGAGGGACGCTTACCAATTTCCGCACCATCCGCCAGCGTATCGATTACCTCCTTGATCTGGAAGCCCGGTATGCCAGGGGAGACTTCGAGGGGCTGTCCAAAAAGGAGGCTTTGGGCATCGAGAGGGAGATCGCTCGCTTGAACCGGCGCCTGGGAGGGATAAAGGAGATGCTCCGCCTCCCGGATATGGTCTTCATCGTCGATATTAGACGGGAGGATATCGCGGTCAAAGAAGCCCACCGGTTGGGGATCCCTATAGTGGCTATGGTGGACACCAACTGCGATCCTGATCCTATCGATTTCGTCATCCCCGCCAATGACGACGCCATAAGGGCCATTAAATTGATCTGTGGCAAGATAGCAGAGGCTGTCCAGGAGGGGAGGCAGATTTGGGAATCGTTGCGCGCCGAGGAGGAGGTTGAGGCCCCCCTACCAGTCTATCTGGCCGCCGTGGCTCCGGAGGAGACGGAGGTTGCGCCTTCAGAAGTGGAGTTTCAAGAAGCGGGGTCTGAAGAGGAGGCAGCGGAGGTCGAAGATGAGGAGGCGGAGTGATAAGTAAGGAGATGGTGAAGGCGCTCCGAGAACGCACCGGAGCCGGGATATTAGATTGCAAGAGAGCCTTAGAGGAGACAGGGGGTGACCTTGAGGAGGCGACGGGACTCCTCCGCCAAAGGGGCCTAGCCATCGCGACCAAGAAAGCGGGCCGCCTGGCTGAAGAAGGGTTGGTGGAGGCCTATATCCACGCCGGAGGTCGGCTGGGGGCCTTGGTGGAGATCAATTGCGAGACCGATTTCGTGGCTCGGACTGAGGAGTTCCAGAGGCTAGCCCATGACCTGGCGATGCAGGTGGTGGCTTCCAACCCCCACTATCTCCGTCCAGAAGATATCCCCCCTGAGGTGATAGAGGAGAAGAAGCAACTCTTTCTCTCCGAACTGCAAGGGCAAAACAAGCCAGAGCATCTTTTGGAGAGGATCGTAGGAGGGAAACTGGAGAGATATTACGACCAGGTTTGCCTTCTTAGACAGCCCTTCATCAAAGATGAAGGGCTAACGGTGGAAGAGGTCATCACCGAGGGTATCGCCAAACTGGGGGAGAACATAGTGGTACGCCGTTTTGTGCGCTATGAACTGGGAGAGAGGTCTTAAGGAGACAGGATGGGTGAGGTGAAGTACGGACGGGTCCTCTTGAAACTGGGCGGCGAGGCGCTGGCTGGGCCAGAGGGATGGGGCATAGATCCCCAAAGGGCCGGGGAGGTGGCCGAGAAGATAAAGGCTGTTAAGGAGCAGGGGGTCCAGATAGCCATCGTCCTCGGGGCAGGGAATATCTGGCGGGGCAGGGATGGCATGGCTCACGGGATGGAGCGGGCTACCGCCGACCATATGGGGATGCTGGCTACGGTGATGAACTCCCTAGCCTTGCAAGACGCTTTGGAGAGAGCCGGGGTGACTACTAGGGTTCAGACGGCTATCGAGATGCGGGCCCTGGCCGAGCCCTATATCCGCTTACGAGCCATCCGCCATCTGGAGAAAGGGCGGGTGGTGATCCTGGGCGCGGGGACCGGCAACCCCTACTTCACTACCGATACCGCTGCCGCCCTGAGAGCCATGGAGATCGACGCTCAGGTCCTCATCAAGGCCACCAAGGTGGACGCTGTTTATGAAGAAGATCCCCTGATAAACCCCGATGCACGGAGGTTGGAGCATCTGACTTATATCGAGGCCTTGAATCTGGGGGTGGGGATCTTGGATAGCACAGCCCTCTCATTGTGCATGGATAACGATCTCCCCATCATCGTGGTGAGTTTGTGGGAGCCCCAAAGCCTGGAGAAAGCGGTGCTGGGCGAGAGGGTGGGGACCCGCATCGATCGTTCGGGAGGAGGCTCGTGATCGACGATCTATTGAAAGAGACCGAGGCCCGCATGAAGAAGGCGGTGGAAGTCCTCCAGGGGGACTTGGCCACCATCAGGACGGGGAGGGCCTCTCCGGCCCTCATAGAGAGATTGAGGGTCGATTACTATGGCACCCCTACGCCCCTCAACCAGTTGGCCGCTATCTCCGTTCCCGAGCCTCGCCTCATGATCATCAAGGCCTATGATCCCACCTCTTTGTCTGAGATCGAGAGGGCGATCCTCAAATCGGATCTGGGGTTGACCCCCGTCAACGATGGAAAGCTGATCCGTCTGCCTATCCCTCGTTTGACGGAAGAACGGCGGCAGGAGCTGGTAAGAGTGGTGGGTCGTCGCGTAGAAGAGGCGCGGGTAGCCATCCGCAACTGTCGTCGCGACGCTCTTCGAGATCTGAGGGAGATGGAGAAGGAGAAACTCATATCCGAAGATGAGCATTACCGGGCCCGAGAGGATATGCAGAAGTTGACGGACAACTATGTGGAGCGGGTGGACGAGGTGGGGCGAGCCAAGGAAACGGAGATCAAAGAGGTATAAGCGGTTTCTTATGGATAAGCAAGAGTCTCTGGTTACCATTCCCCAGCATGTGGGGATCATAATGGACGGGAACGGGCGATGGGCCCGGGAGCACGGCTTGCCTCGGCTGGAGGGGCATCGTGCCGGCACGGAGAATATGCGCCGGGTTCTGGAAGCGTGTAGCGAGTTCGGCATCAAGATCCTCACCATCTACGCTTTCTCCACGGAGAACTGGGGGCGTCCCCAAGCGGAGGTTCGAGGCTTGATGCGCATTCTGGAGGAGGTTGTCGATCGGGAGGTGCAGAACCTCCACAAGAACGGTGTGCAGTTGCGTCATATCGGTCGGCTGGAGGGGATCTCCCAGAGGTTGCAGCGGGCTATGAGGGATGCTCTCGAGTTGACTAAAGAGAACGACGGGCTGATATTGAATGTGGCTTTCAACTATGGTGGGCGCAGCGAGATCCTGGATGCGGTGCGGCGATTGATGGGAGATGGCATCTCTCCCCAGGAGTTGAGCGAGGAACTGTTTGAACGGTATCTCTACACCGCTGGGTTACCCCCTCCCGACTTGATTATCCGCACCGGTGGGGAGATGCGGCTCAGCAACTTTTTGATCTGGCAGGCGGCCTACGCGGAATACTACTCCACGCCTACTTACTGGCCCGATTTCGACAAGGAGGAACTTTATAAGGCGCTTTTGGCTTACAGTCAGAGGGAGAGGAGGTTCGGGCTGCTGAGGGAAGGCTAAATCTTTCGCCCTGGGAGAATCATGCTTGCCAAGCGCGTCATCAGTGCCTTTGTCCTGGGCCCCTTGATTTTGGGGTTTGTCTATCTGGGCGGACTCTGGTACTGGGCGCTCCTGACAGTGGTGGCTATAGGGGCGGGATATGAGTACCTTTGTCTTGTCTCTCAGGCAGGGGAAAGGGCTGATTATCCCTTGACCGCGCTTTTTATCCTCCTTATCATGGTCGGGGCACGGTACCCCTCTTGGGCAGTGATACGGGGCGGCATGACCTTACTTCTGGCTTTCTCTCTCCTCTGGCAGATGGCTCGCCGGGGCGGAGATATCCCGGTGGTGGGTTGGGCTCTCAGCCTGGGGGGAGCCTTTTACCTGGGTTTCCTTTTGAGCCATTTCGTCTCTTTGCGGGCTCTCCCCAGAGGGTTAGAATGGACGCTTCTGGCTTTCTTTCCCGCTTGGGCCAACGATACCGGCGCCTATTTTGTGGGCCGGTGGATAGGAGAGCATCCCTTCGCTCCTCGCATCAGCCCCAAAAAGACCTGGGAGGGGAGCATAGGGGGCTGGATATCGGGGATAGCGGTGGGCACCCTTATGGGAGCGGTCTTGGGGTTGCCGCTCCTCCATGCCTTTCTTTTGGGTTTGCTCATCAGTCTGGCGGCCACAGGAGGCGACCTGGTGGAGTCGATGTTCAAACGGTGGGCGGGGGTAAAAGACTCGGGGCGGCTGATCCCAGGCCATGGAGGGGTGCTGGACCGGATCGATAGCCTTCTCTTTTCGGTGGCCGCGGTTTATTATTATCTCATCTGGGTGATAAGAGTCTGATGGAGCAATTAACGCTAGAGAGGGCCTTGGCCTTCGGCAACCTGATCCTCTCTTCCATCAATGTCATACTCGCCTTCTCCCTCCTGGTCTATATCCTCACTCATAACCTCCGTAACGCGGTAGCCCGCTCTTTCTCTTCTCTTTTGGCCTTCGTCACCATCGTCCACGCCGCCGATGTCATACTCCTTAATGTGACCACCGCCTCGGCTAAGTTCTTCTGGCTGAAGTTTCAGTGGTTGGGGATAGCCTTCATCCCGGCCGCCTACCTCCATTTCTCCGATGCGCTGCTCCGAACCACAAACTCCTTCTCTCGTCTGCGGCGAGGTTTTGTCATCTTCAGTTACCTTTTGGGGGCCGTTTTCTTCTCCCTCACCATCTTAACTCCTCTAGTGGTGTGGGATGGTGTGCACACCCTTTGGGTCACCTACTTCAAAGCCGGGCCTCTCTTCTGGGCCTTCACCTTTTACTTCTTCCTGGTGGCCGGTTGGGGGGGGCTGAACACCCTTCGAGCCCGCCACCGGACCCTCACTCCGGCTTCCCGACGGCGGATGACCTACTTGACCATCTCCTTCGTCGTTCCCGCCGTGGGCGCTTTTCCCTACCTTCTTTTGGCTAGCCTCCCTGCTCGCCTCTCTCCTGCCTTTCTTCTCTCCTTGTCCCTGGTAGGGAGCGCGGGGATCGCGGTTATGACCGTAATAATGGGATACAGCGTGGCCTATCATGGGGTCTTGATGCCCGAGCGGGTGGTGAAGCGGAGTCTAATAAACTACCTCCTCCGGGGCCCTTTAGTGGGAAGTTGCCTTCTCATCTTGATGCTGGTGATACCTCGGGTGGAGAGCATCCTGGGTCTTCCTCGAGATACGGTTCTCATCTTCGCTACGGTGCTGGGTATCGTCCTTCTACAGGTCACTATCAGCGCCGCCAGACCGCTTATCGATCTTCTGGCCTACCGCCGGGATAGGGCGGAGGTGGCGCGGATACGGGAGTTGGAGGATCGGCTCCTTACCACCACCGACCTGCAAGAACTCTTGCAAAATATCCTTAGCGCTCTCTGCGATCTTTTGCGGGTTCGCACCGGTTTCGTGGTCACGCCTGGTGAAGATGGACTCCATTTGGAGGCGTTCTGTGGCACCCGAAAGGGTGTCGATGCCTTCTTGGAGTCGGAGGATGCAATGGGGTTGCTCGCCTTACCCCTTGGGGAGGGGGAAAGCCAGGGCTTTATGGATAGGGAAGGTTTCTGGCTCCTTCCCTTGCGCACGAAGTCGCGGGAGGGTGCGCTGGGGGCCCTGGGTGTAGAGGCGAGAGAGGAGGAGTTGACAGAGAGGGAAGAGGAGACGGTGTGGATGCTGGTTCACCAAGCGGAGTTGGCCTTGGAAGACCGGCAGTTGCAGCAAGGGGTCTTTGCGGTACTAGGCCAGATGGCGCCGGAGATGCAGTCGATCCAACGTTGGCGAAGCACCACCCGTTATGTGGGTTCCGCCGTCTTTCCGCCGGAGGAGAGCCCCATCTACGCTCCTGATTTCAATAAGGTGGTGAAAGAGGCCCTCGCTCACTATTGGGGAGGCCCCAAACTTTTGGAGAGTCCCCTTCTCAAGATGGGGATAGTGCAGAGGGCTCTGACGGAGAACGGATATGTTCCCACCAAGGCTCTTCGTTCGGTCCTGCGGGGGGCTATCGAGGCCCTGAAGCCTCCAGAGGAGGAAAGGAACCTCGCGGCCAGAGGGTGGATACTCTACAATATCTTGGAGATGAAGTTCATCCGCGGCTGGCGGGTGAGGGATATCGCCCAGCGTTTGGCCATGAGCGAGTCGGATCTTTACCGCAAGCAGCGGGTGGCCATCGATGCTGTGGCCCAGGTTCTCATCGATATGGAGGAGAAGAGTAGGTAGGGATGGCTAGAATCACCCTTCGCCAAGGGGATATCACCCGTGAGGAGACGGAAGCGATCGTCAATGCGGCCAACAGTTCCCTCTGGATGGGAGGTGGGGTGGCCGGAGCCATCAAGCGGGTTGGCGGCAGGGAGATAGAGGAGGAGGCGGTGAAGAAGGGGCCCATCCCTGTGGGGGAGGCGGTGGTCACCGGAGCGGGGAGGTTATCTTGTAATTACGTGATTCACGCCGCGGTGATGGGGCCCGATCTAGTCACCGATGAGGAGAAGATCCGAGCGGCGACCAAAAACAGCCTCCTCCGAGCCGAGGAACTGGGCCTGAAGAGCATAGCCTTTCCCGCCTTGGGCACGGGGGTGGGGCGCTTCCCCTATTCGAAGGCCGCCGAGGTGATGATTCAAGAGGTGGGTGAGCATCTGGCAAAAGAATGCTCCTTAGAGGAGGTGGTCTTCGTCCTCTATGATGAGGAGGCCTATCAGGCTTTTGAACGGGAGATGGGGAAAGTAGAGCCATAAAAGCGTTGCAGGAGGAAGCGGTGGAGCGACGGGTCTTTGTGAAGGGAGCGTTTTTGTTGGCGGGGGTGGTCTTTGTTCTCGTCTGGTTTGGCCTGGCGATAGTGTTCATCGGGCCCGCAAATATAGCGGATGTGATGCCCATGCTTTGGAAGATGCGCCACCCAGCCTTGGATTCAGAGACACTTGGGATAGTTTTGAAGGGGAGCGTATGGACTCTAGAGATGGCGGTATTTGGGACCATCGGCGGCCTCCTCTTGGCTCTTCCTTTGGCCCTCGTAGCGACGGCTATGGGGAGGGCGGGGCGAATTCTGATGTGGCCCTTCGCCTACGGTCTCCAGGTCATACCAGCCCTGATCTTAGTAGTCTTCACTACAGTTATCTTCGGTCTGGGGTTGGAGGCTGGGATCGCGGCCTTGGCGGTCTCTGGCGGGGGGAGTTTCGCTTGGTTCTTGATCCGAGACCTAGAAGAGAGGACGGGAAGAGCCTCTTCGATAGAGACCTCTTCCCAGGCGAAAGGTGTAATCGATAACTTCCGAGTCGCTGGCCCACTCATCGTTAGAGCAATGACGGAGCAATGGCAGGCTAATATCCGAAATGCGGTGATCATCGGCGTCGTGGGAGGTGGGGGCATTGGCTGGCTGTGGATGCAGTGGATCAGGCTCCTGGAATATCATAAGGTGGGTACTGTAATCTTAGCTATGATTGTCTTGATTGCGCTGGCAGATGGTCTCGCTGCGCTGACGCGCTGGCTCGCAGCAGCGAAGGCAAGGAGGTTTCAATGAGAAAGTATCTTCTCTTACTACTGGTCTTGCTTGTGGCCTTGATCGCGGGCTGTCAGCGGCCCAAACCCCAGATTATCCTCCCCCAGGCTACCGAGCCGGTGGGTACCCCTACGTCCGCTCCCCAAGCGACGGAGACGCCAATACTTGCCTCTCCCACCCCTACAGCCACGCTGGTAGCGACCCCTACCCCTTCACCCACCGCCACACCACAAGTGACGGTCCATATCGTCTCCTTTGGAGATACCCTCTTCTCCATCGCTCAGGCCTATGGGGTGACTTGGGAGGCGCTGGCCGAGGCCAATGGGTTGTCTTACCCATATTGGATATATGAAGGCCAGGAGTTGGTTATCCCCCAGGTCGGGGAGGTAACACCGGTCGCTGGCCAGGTCTATGTAGTGGGGTACGGCGATACTCTCTTCTCTATCGCCCAGGCTTACGGTATAACTGTGGAGGTCCTGGCTGAGGCCAACGGCCTCACTTACCCCTACACTATATATGTAGGGCAACAGTTGGTCATCCCTTTGGAGGGGATTCCGCAACCCACCCCCACAGGGCAGATATACATAGTGCAATATGGAGACACCCTTTACTCTATCGCCCTGGCCTTTGGTCTCTCGGTGGAGGCCCTGGCTGAGGCCAATGGCCTCGCCTATCCCTATACCATCTACGTGGGACAGAGACTGGTCATCCCTTAAAAGAGGAGAGGCGCTTGGGGAAAGAGGCGGGGAAGCGGACGAAATATTCTGGTTTTGCTTGCCTCAGGTGTTAGAGATGATCGATGGTGGGGAGATCGAGGATGCTAAAACCATCATCGCTCTCCTCGTTTTATGGGCTAGAAGCGATAACGTCCTTTCACGGAGAAGAAGGGAGGAGGTATGAACCCGCGGGACTGCAAATATAGCAAAGAACACGAGTGGGTGAGGCTCGAGGGGGGGCTGGCTAGCGTCGGGATCACCGATTATGCCCAAGACCAGTTGGGCGATATAGTCTATGTGGAGTTGCCGCCTCTCGGGGAGATCTTGACCCAGTTTGAACCCTTCGGGGTGGTGGAGTCGGTGAAAGCGGCCTCGGACCTCTATGCGCCTCTCAGCGGGGAGGTGTTGGAGGTGAACGAGGAGTTGAGCGACCACCCCGAGTTCGTCAACGAGGATCCCTATGGCCAGGGTTGGATGATAAAGATCGAGCCTTCAGATACCTCCCAACTGGACAACCTCTTGACCGCCGAGGAGTACGAGAAGTACCTAAAAGGGCTCGAGTAAGTAAGATGGAGAACGAGTTTAAGGAGGATTGGGGGTTCGTCGTCACCGTGACAGAAGCAGATCTAGTGACCTACGGTGAGGCGAAGGATTCAGATACTACAATTCTCACCGGTCTGGACCGCGACTAGGAGATGTTCTGGTCGAAGTAGGCAAGATGTTAGGTGGTCTTTCGCCCTAACTATTTAATACAACCCTCTGGAGGAGGTGAGTTGAAGAGGACACCTTTGTACGAAGCCCATCTAGCGCTGGGAGCGCGGATGGTGGAATTCGCCGGCTGGTTGATGCCGGTGCAGTATACGGGCATCCTGGAGGAGCACCGTGCCGTGCGGGAGCGAGCAGGGCTCTTCGACATATCCCATATGGGAGAGATGGAGTTGCGAGGCAAAGGAGCGCTCCGCTTCTTACAGCGGGCGCTGACCAACGATGCCTCCCGTTTAGCGACAGGCCAGGCCCAATATACCCTCCTTTGCAATCATAAAGGGGGTGTCATCGATGATCTCTTGGTGTATAGGCGAGGGGAGGAGCGCTACCTTTTGGTTGTGAACGCCGCCAACACGGGGAAGGACTACCAATGGCTCTCGGGTTTGGAGCCGGATGCAGAGTTGGTGGATCTCTCCATGGATACGGCGCTTCTCGCCCTCCAGGGCCCGAGTTCCCAGGACATCCTTTGCCGCTTGACAAGTATTGACCTTGCCTCTTTGTCGTATTATTGTTCTATAGAGGGCCAAGTGGGGGGGGTGGAGGCGCTTATATCTCGCACGGGCTACACGGGGGAGGATGGCTTTGAGTTATTCGTGCCCTGGGAGACAGCCCCAGATTTATGGCGTAGAATCCTAGAGGTGGGCAAGGAGGATGGTCTGATCCCCGTAGGACTGGGAGCCAGGGATACCTTGCGCTTGGAGGCGGCCATGCCTCTCCACGGACACGAATTGGACGAGACGATCACTCCATTGGAAGCAGGACTCACTCGCTTTGTAGATTTCAATAAGGCGGATTTCGTGGGGAAGGAGGCCCTGCTACAACAGAGAGAGGGGACCTTAGAACGTGGGCTCATTGGCTTGGCTATGGAGGAAGCAGGGATACCCAGGCATGGATACCCTATACTTTCTAAAGGTAAAGAGGTAGGAGGAGTAACCAGCGGTACATACTCCCCTACCCTTAATCGCCCCATCGCTATGGGATACGTTCAGCACTCCTATATCGAAGAGGGCACGGAACTAGAGGTGCTGATCCACGGTAGACCTCGCCGGGCGAGGGTAGTTAGGCTCCCATTTTATGAGAGGAAAAGGAGGGTGGGATAATTCCTAGGGATTGCAGACACTAAGGAGCGTGAATTGGTGCGTCTGGAGGGCAAGGTTGCCGTTATAGGCATAACCGACTATGTTTAGTCTCAATTGTCCGATCACGCATGGGTGACCTCCGAGCTACGAAGGTCACTCTCAAGGGTGAAGGGGGCGGCTTATGAGTTACCTGCCACATACTGATTCCGACCGGAAGAGGATGCTCGAGGCCATAGGCGTCGATTCTATCGATAGGCTCTTGGAGGTTGTACCCGAGGAAAGTCGCTACCCCTCTCTTGATCTCCCCCCTGCTCTCTCGGAGATGGAGGTGGTGCGGTTCCTCCGAGGGTTGGCGGAAGAGAACGCGGATCTAGACCACCACCCTTGCTTTTTGGGTGCCGGGGCTTACCGTCATTTCATCCCCGCGGTGGTGGATCACGTTCTACGACGGGGGGAGTTCTACACCGCCTATACCCCTTATCAACCGGAGGCCAGCCAAGGGACCTTGACCGCCATCTACGAGTATCAGAGCATGATCTGCGACCTCACAGGCATGGATGTGACTAACGCCTCCCTCTATGATGGGGCTTCAGCCGTGGCGGAGGCGGCCCTCATGGCCGCGCGTATCACCCGCCGCGAGGAGTTAGTTGTAGCCCGAAACGTCCATCCAGCCTACCGCCAGGTGCTTTCAACCTATACTCAAGGCCTGGGGCTGCCCATAAGGGAGGTGGGGTACGACCACCAGGGCCGGATGGACCTGGCTTCTGTAAGAGAGAGCCTATCCTCCGATTCCGCTTGTCTTATTGTCCAGCATCCGAACTTCTTCGGTTGCCTAGAGGATCTATCTGCGGCTAGCGAATTAGCCCATAGGGTTGGCGCCCTTCTCGTGGCTTGCGTGGACCCCATCGCTCTGGGGCTTTTCCGCCCTCCAGGGGAGGAAGGAGCCGATCTGGTGGTGGGAGAAGCCCAGGCTTTGGGGAACCCTTTGAGTTTTGGAGGGCCCTATCTCGGCTTCTTGGCCTGTGGGCAGGAATATATGCGCCAACTTCCGGGACGTTTGGTGGGGATGACTACCGATACCCAGGGGCGCCGAGGGTTCGTCCTCACCCTCCAAACCCGGGAGCAGCATATCCGCCGGGAGAAGGCTACTTCTAATATCTGCTCTAACGAGGCGTTAGTCGCTCTGGCGGCCACCGTCTATCTGGCGGCCATGGGGAAGCAAGGGCTGCGCCAGGTGGCGGAACTCTGTTTCCATAAGGCCCATTACGCCGCTCGTCAAATAGAGGGGCTTCCCGGGTTCTCGCTCCCCTTCGGCGAATTCTTTAAGGAGTTCGTGGTGAAGACACCTCTTTCTCCTCGGGAGGTGAACGGTAAGTTGTGGGAGAGGGGTATCGTCGGTGGCTACGACTTGGGGCGCGATTACCCGGAATTGGCCGATGGTTTGCTCTTTTGTGTGACGGAGATGAACCCCAAGGAGGAGATTGACGCCTTGGTTCGGGCGCTGGAGGAGGTAAGGTGAACGAACTGTTGATGATCCCGGGCCCCGTGGAGTTCGAGCCGGCGGTGCTCCAGGCTATGGCTACCAAGACCTCCAGCCATATCTCGCCTGACTTCATCGAGGTTTTCGGCCACTCTTTGGAGAGGCTGAGGGAGGTTTTCCTGACTGAAGAGGGGCAGCCCTTCGTGGTGGCTGGCTCGGGGACCCTGGCTATGGAGATGGCGGCGGCCAACCTCATCGAGCCTGGAGATAGAGTCTTACTGGTCGATACCGGCTACTTCAGCCATCGTTTCGCCTCTATCTGTGAGCGGTACGGGGCTGGTGTGACCCAGGTGGGAGCCATCCTGGGAGATGTCCCCTCCTTGGAGGAGGTGGAGAGGAATCTGAGGGGCGCAAAATATAAGTTGCTCCTGGCTACCCATGTCGATACCTCCACCGGGGTGCTTGTCGATGTGGCCCCTTTGGGAAGCCTGGCCCGCCGATATGGGGCCTTGAGCGTGGTTGATAGCGTCTGTGCCACGGGGGGCGAGGAGTTCCGTCAGGAAGAGTGGGGGATCGATATCTGTCTCACCGCTTCTCAGAAGGCTTTGGGGGTCCCTCCAGGCTTGGCTATCCTGATGGTTAGTCCCCGGGCCTTAGATCTTTTCCGGGAGCGCGGTACCCCTGTGGCCAACTATTATGCCGATTTCGCCAATTGGCTCCCCATCATGGAGGCGTATGAGGCCCGGAAAGCGAGTTATTTCGGCACTCCGCCTGTCAACCTCATATACGCTCTTGGGGAGAGCCTGGAAGAGATCCTGGGCCAGGGGATGGAGGCTCGATTTCGACATCATAGGGTCATAAGCGAGGCCTTCAAGGCGGCTATGACCGCTTTAGGGTTGAAGCAGGTGCCTGCTTTGGAGGTGGCAGCCCACACCATGAGCGCTATCTACTACCCGGAGGGGGTAGGCAAGGAACTTCTGGGCGAGATAAGAGAGCGGGGCGTTGTCGTGGCTGGTGGCTTGCACCCTCAAATCAAAGAGCGCTATTTCAGAGTGGGGCATATGGGTGGTGTCAGCGGTGGCCACATATTGGCTACGGTAGGAGCCATCGAGGGGGCGCTTCAGGCCTCCGGCTACAGGTTTGAGTTGGGTGCGGGGTTGGTTGCCGCTCAAAAGGTGTTAAAGGAGTTGTAGTATGGATGAGCCTCTGCTCTTCGAACTCAGTTCGCCGGGACGAACCGGTTTCTCCTTGCCGGCGTGCGATGTGCCGAAAACACCGCTACCGGAAGGTCGAGTTCGGGATGATCTTTCCCTTCCCGAGGTGAGTGAGAGGGATCTGATTAAACATTTCACCCGTCTCTCCCAACTCAACTTCTCGGTAGACACGGGGTTTTACCCCCTGGGCTCTTGCACCATGAAATATAACCCTAAGGTCAACGAGGAGATGGCCCGCTTGCCTGGATTTGCCCATATCCACCCCTATCAGGATGAGGGGTTAGTGCAGGGGGCTTTGCGACTGATGTACGAGTTGCAAGAATATCTAGCGGAGATAGCGGGGCTACCGGCGGTAAGCCTCCAACCGGCGGCGGGGGCCCATGGGGAGTTGACGGGGATGCTTATGGTGCGGGCCTACCACCAAAACCGCCATGATAGAGAGCGGAGGGTGGTCTTGGTTCCAGACTCGGCCCACGGCACCAATCCGGCTACGGCGGCCATGTGTGGCTACCGGGTGATGACCATCCCCTCCGATGGGCGAGGGAATATAGACGCCGATATTTTACGGGATAGAGCCGATGAGTCGGTAGCGGCTCTGATGCTCACCAACCCCAACACCCTGGGCCTCTTCGAGGAGCGGATCTTGGAGGTGGCGGAGATCATCCATGGCCTGGGAGCCCTCATCTACTGCGATGGGGCCAATATGAACGCTCTCTTGGGTATCGCCAAGCCAGGAGAACTGGGGATGGATATCCTCCATTACAACTTGCACAAGACGTTTGCCACCCCGCATGGTGGGGGAGGGCCAGGGGCCGGGGCCACGGCGGTGAGGGAGGATCTGGCTCCCTTCTTGCCTCTCCCCTTGGTGGCCAGGAGGGAGACGAGCGAGGGAACGAGATACTATCTCGATTATGACCGTCCTCTATCCATCGGGAAGGTGGGCTCCTTCTATGGTAACTTCGGGGTGATGGTGAAGGCCTACGCCTATATCCGATCCTTGGGTGGTGATGGCTTGCGGGAGGTAAGCGAAGACGCGGTGCTCAACGCCAACTATCTTCTGAGCGGACTTAAGGGCTACTATTATCTCCCTTACGATAGACCTTGCCTCCACGAATGTGTATTCTCCGGCAGATGGCAAAAGGAGATCGGCGTCCGCACCCTAGATATCGCTAAGCGGCTCATCGATTTCGGCTTCCACCCCCCAACTATCTATTTCCCCTTGATCGTGGAGGAAGCCCTCATGATCGAGCCCACGGAGACGGAGAGCCTGGAGACGTTGGAGGGTTTCCTAGCCGCCATGAAGGAGATCGCTCGGGAGGCGAGGGAGGAGCCAGATACCCTGCGGTCGGCACCCCACAAGATGCCCCTCAGCCGTCTCGATGAGGTAACCGCTGCCCGTAGGCCCAATCTGAGGTGGAAAGGCGGGTTTGACAAGGGGGGGTCTTTCCTCTTAAAATTCTCATAGTGAACCTTTAGTCTCTCCATATTGTGTATATATGGGGAGGGAAGCGTCCAAAGCGGGTGGGGGGATGAACCAGGACGCCGAACTCGTTTCTAGAATCCGAGAAGGGGATTCGGAAGCGTTTGCAGCCCTTTACGACAGATACAAGAAGAGGCTTTTCCGCACCGCTCTGGCTATAACCGATGACCAGGGTGCTGCTGAGGAGATATTGCAGGATTGTTTCCTTAAAGCGTATCACTGTTTGCCTCGTATCGATTGCTCGGCCCCCCTGGGGCCCTGGTTACACCGCATTGTGGTGAATTTGAGTTACAATTGGGTGGTGAAGCGGCGTCCTTGGTTCGTCTCTGTGGAGGGGATGATAGATCGGCTGGTGGCGCCCCCCCAACTTTCGCCAGAGCATGTTTATGAGAGGAGGGAGTTGCATCAGAGGCTGCACGAGGCGATTAACTCTCTAAACATACATCACCGCCTGGTGGTGATACTCTTCTATCTCCAGGGCTTTAGTTTGACGGAGATAGCCTACATTCTGGAATGTCCCGTGGGGACGGTGAAGTCTCGACTCCACCATGCGAGAAAGACGCTGAAGAAGGAGTTGACCAGCGAGGGAGCGGTACTGAGAGAGGCATACGATTTGTCATCTCTGTAGAGGTGTACGCAAGGGAAGCGGGACTCGCGAGGAGGCGAGATGCGGGAGGAGATTGACGAACTGGATCTTTTTTTAGCCTGGTCGATGCAGGATCTTGTACCTGATAAGGATCCTCCTCCTCGTGTTTGGGAGGCTATAGAGGCCAAACTTGCACCGGGGGTTTCTTGGGGGGAAGTTAGGCCTTTGCCTTGGAGAAGTAAAGCCAGAGCGTGGCTAAGGGAGGCCCTCTCCTCGGTTCAGGCGGTTCTCCTCTTCTTGCGCTTTCGCCTGGACGAGGCACGGGTTTGGGCCGAGGAACAGCCCAGGCCAGCCTCGGTGGTGATCTCCATCTATGTCGTGCCCTGGCCTCTATATTGTTACCGGGAAGTGACGCTCCATTGTTGGTGGTCACTAACCCCCACCCTTCGCTGAAGGTTCAGGAGCAAAGGAGAGAAGTCTCGAACTGGCCCTTTCTTTTATTCTTATCCTCGGTTCCGCTTGACAACTATTCTCAGTATCTCATATAATCTTGCAACAATCGGAGTTCAAACAAAGAGTGGGGTGAGCATATAAGAGGAGGGTGTTTGGTGGCCGCCTTACTGGAAGTAAAGGATCTAAGGACCCAGTTTTTTACCCAAGACGGGGTGGTTAACGCTGTAAACGGGATCTCCTACGTTTTGAACGAGGGCGAGACGCTGGGCATTGTGGGGGAGAGCGGCTGTGGCAAGAGCGTCTCGGTGCTCTCCATCATGCGCCTCATCCCCCAGCCTCCGGGGAAGATCGCAGGCGGCGAGGTGTTCTTCGATGGGAAGGATCTCTTGAAGATCAGCGAGGACGAGATTCGTCGCGTCAGGGGCAACAAGATAGCCATGATCTTCCAGGATCCTATGACTTCCCTCAACCCGGTTCTGACTATCAATCAGCAAGTGAGCGAAGCGTTGATGCTCCATATGGGGATGACTAAGGAGCAGGCGCGGGAGCGAAGCATCGAACTGTTGGATATGGTAGGGATCCCAGAGGCAGAGGATCGCATCGACGATTACCCCCATCAGTTTAGTGGAGGGATGCGACAACGGGTGATGATCGCCATGGCTCTCTCTTGCAACCCTAGTATCCTCATCGCCGATGAGCCGACCACCTCTTTGGATGTTACCATCCAGGCTCAATTTATCGAACTGGTGAAGCGACTGAAGGATGAATTCGGGATGGCGGTCATCTGGATCACCCATGACCTGGGGATCATCGCTGGCATAGCACAGAGGGTGAAGGTGATGTATGCGGGCTTCTTCGTCGAGTCGGCGGGGGTGAAGGAGTTATATGGAGACCCTAGACACCCTTATACCATCGGTCTTCTGGGTTCCGTTCCCCGGGTGGATAGGGTGCGGGAGGAGAGACTAGCGACCATCGAGGGCCTACCCCCCGATCTCATAGCCTTGCCGCCCGGTTGTCCCTTCTACGCTCGTTGTCCCTATCGGCTCGATCACTGCCAGGAGGAACGTCCTACCCTGAGGGAGATAGTTCCGGGCCATGAGATCGCTTGCTGGGTCGATATAACGAAAGGGGGAGTAGAGTGGTAGTCTCCTCATCCTTATCTTTGCAGGATCCCGTGGGAAAAGACGAGATCCTCATCGAGGTCAAAGATTTGAAGATGTGGTTCCCCATCACGCAGGGTATCATTATTCAACGACATGTGGGGGATATAAAGGCTGTTGATGGGGTCAGTTTCTTCATCCGCCGGGGAGAGACGCTAGGCCTGGTGGGGGAGAGCGGTTGTGGGAAGACGACCACCGGCCGAGCCATCTTACAACTCTACCGGCCCACAGGGGGAGAGGTCCTCTTTGAGGGGAAGGACCTCACCAAGATGAAGGGGGAAGAGTTGCGGCGCATGCGCCGGAGGATGCAGATGATTTTCCAGGACCCTTACGCTTCTCTGAACCCTCGTATGACGGTGGGGGGTATCATCGGCGAGCCTTTGGAGGTGCATAAGTTAGCGGGTAGGAAGGAGCGGAAGGAGAGGGTTGAGGAACTCCTCCGCCTGGTGAAGATGAACCCCTATTTCGTCAACCGTTACCCTCACGAGTTCAGCGGCGGGCAGAGACAGAGGATCGGCGTGGCTAGAGCCTTGGCCGTTAATCCGGACTTCATAGTCTGCGATGAGCC